>JBBTXK010000082.1:0-7109 GCA_038062315.1 Patescibacteria group bacterium | reverse complement strand
ATGATTTACGCACCTCTTAAGTGTACATCAAACTACATCATGTGCGAAACTCGTGCCAGCTTAAGAATATTTAAAACATTATCAATCATAACAGCTAATCCTTCAGGAAAAGTATTCACAATACAATAAAGTCCTAATTCAAAAATGGCAAGTCTTTTGGCGAGTCTGGTGTCTAAAGTATACCGCTACATAGTAGCATACTTTGGAATGAAATTCTGAACACCTTCATCTGAATAATCAGTAAACCTGATTGTGCGTGCCGATATCAAGCAACAAAATACCATTATCCACCTCTTCATAAATTGCTCTTATATCACCTGTTATGGAAAACGCTCTGAAATTCAACTTTTTCCCTTTTAGCGCATGATCTTTCAAAATAGTATTTTTATTATTCTCGATAAAAAGTTTTAACCGTTCTTTAAATTTTCTGTCCAACGAGGCATTATGCAAGATGCGTTTTCTATAAGACTTTATAAAGTTCTTATGGTAATTAACCTTCATGTAGATGTCTCATCAAGTCATCAACGCTCTTGGCTGTATATATATTCTTTCCTTTTCGAAAATCCTCTGCCATTTTATCGTATCTTTTAATAGCCCTTGGGGACAGTTGTACAGCTTCTTCCCTTTCGAATGTAATTCCCATTGCGCCTTGTGCTAATTTCTTCAAAAAAACCCTTACTGCCTCTTGCAATGAAGAAAAACCCTGCTCTAGCGCTTGCTTTTCTGCGTCTTTTCGCAAACTTGCATCTATAGGAACCTGAAGTACTGTCCTCATAATAATACAATTATAATCTTTTGATAATAGATGTCAATACTAAAACTGTTTTTCTTTCCTTGTCCCGTCAGATCGCTCCGTGAGGCGTGTACGAATAATAGTACCTGAAGGCGAACGATCCTACGGGGTGACTTCCCTCACCAATCTTCTCTCCTTCCCAGCAAGATATGCATAAGTTCTTAAAACTTTATCTATTTCAACAGGAGGCATAAACATTTCTAAAGGATGATCAATCTTTCTTAACCCACCAATGCGATTTACTAGAGCAAAAACTACAGACTGACCCGTTAAATAAAGACCAATGGCAATCGGTATATTCGGGCCAGCAAAAGAAATGCAGCCCAGAACTGCAGTTAATGTAACTCCTATACTACCAAAAGCCTTATGCCCAAACTCTATATCTTTTTTACTTGAAAGTTTTTCTCGTATTACACATTCGAATACTCCTGTCTTAAGAACATTATTAATGTCCCTGATAGAAGCTCTTTTTAGTTTCTCACCAGCTAATCCTCTCTCTCTTCGTTCTTCTGTAATCCTTTGATCATTTATCTCAATTCTCCAACCTTCTGGAATCGATACTACTCTTTTATATGGATTTTCTCCTTCGGCTTTTTGGGTTTGTCTATCAAAAATAAGAAACCGTTTTGCTGCTAATTCATTATCTTGCGCGTCAGCTCGTGAACGGGATGGGGCAAGCGTAGTAAGAAATACTCTACCGTCAAGCTGCGCAATTTCAAGAACCCTTTCTACTCTCCTTCTATTTAACTGCATATCATGAGCGTAATTGCCTCCATAGTTGTTTACGAATAAGTTTCCCTCTTGTTGGTCCTGATTAAGAAACGGTTCAAAACCATCAGACTTCTGACCGTTTTCTCTTCGAGAAGACTGTTCTTCTCTATTGTCCCTACGATCTTCTTGACGAAGCGCAAAACGTGTTTTCCTAATTCCTTCTTCTTTCCCACTGTCTTTGGGTAAAGAGAATGGAGGAACGCCTATAAACTCACCGCTCCCCAATTTTCTAAATGGACTTATGTTTCGCTGTTCATGCTCAAGCCCAGATCGCTCCTGCTCTTGTCTCATAGCGGGGATTATATCGAAAACAAGCAAAAAAAGCAAAATGAAGAAATCAAGAAACAGAACCTTACTTAGCTATTTGTTCAACAAGTTCTTTTATCTCTCTCTTGAATCTTTCTTTAGAAAACTTTTGTGCCTGCTTTATGCAGTCATCAGAGTCTATTGTTAAATCTTGCCTGTCGGCAGACAGGTTGTTAAATTGCTTCATTGCTTTTGCTAAGCTTTCGACCGTAAGCTCGTCAAAAAATAGACCTGTTTTCCCGTTAATTATTGATTCTACTACCCCACCCGACCTATATGCAATAACCGGAGTTCCAACACTCATTGCCTCAACAGGCGTAATGCCAAAATCCTCATCCTCTGCGGCGAAAATATACGCTTTCGCATTTCTCATCAGCTCCAATTTCTCTTTGTCCGTTACCTCTCCAACAAAGTCTATGTATGAATTATGAATCATGAATGATGAATTATGACCATTCCTTCCTGATTCCTGATTACTAATTCCTAATTCTTTCTCGTACCCGCCAAACCCCCTGCCAAACACCTTAAGCGGTACCCTAAGCTCCTCACAGGCTTTAACAATAAGATCAATATGCTTGGGTCGCGCTAGACGACCTCCCGCGAGATAATAATTTTTTGCAGGGCGAGCTTTGCTCTGAGACGAATTCTTGAATGAACTCTTCAAAGAAGCGTTCTTAGAAAACTCTGCTTGTGCAAGGCTTAACGATCGATTATCGATAGCGCCTGAAGATTCGTCGAAGAGTCTAAGCGAGCCCAAAGCAATATCAACAGGCGGGTAAATAACTTCTGCTTCTCTTCTATAAAACTTTTTAATTCTTGCCTTAACATTCTGTGAATTCGCTATAAAGTAATCTACGTTTTGCGTGCTTTTAAAGTCAATAAGACGCAAAAAATGATTGGCAATCTCCCCAATCACCCTAAATACCAAATTCTTCTTCCATTCCCTCGCAGTCGCATAACCATAAAGGTATCGAGGGGGAGTGTGACAATAACAGATGTGAATAGCCCCTTCTCTTTTTGTCATTGCGAGACCACGAAGTGGCGAAGCAATCCCCTGTTTAGTATGAGATTGCCGCGTCGCTCGCTCCTTCCTCCTCGCAATGACAGTGCTTTTTTTCGTCCTTATCATATTCGGGAAGTAGGCACCAGTTGCAGATACGATAACTATATCAAACTTTGATAAATCAAACATTTTGAACATAAATGGTGCTATGATACGAAACGGGCTTATAAGTTTTTCTTTAAAAGAAATATACTGCAAAAAGGAAGTCTTAATATCCCAATTTTTAAATCTTTCTTTATGCGGCCCTAAAAAATCTGGAAGATAAACAGACGTATACACCGGCGCTTCCGGCCAAATCTCATGCAACGCCTCTAAAACCCGCTCGGCACCACCGTACTCCTTGATGTAGTCGTGAACTATAGCTATTTTCATCTTTTGTTTCTGTCATCCTCACGAAAGTGAGGATCTGATCCTCAGTCAAGCTGAGGATGACGATTGGCAAGCTGAGGATGACGCCTATAATAGTCCTAGCTGCTGATTTTACTCTTTTTCTTCGTTTGCCCTTTTCTCCTTTGCTTGCCACACGAAGCCTTGGCGAAGTGGGGTCCCCTCATTTTCCAGTCTTTTTATCAAACTCTTGAATCCCAACTTCTCAAACTCCTCCTTTAAACCCTTCATGTCAAAATTATCGTACGAACATTCATCAAGTTTTAGAGTAATGGGCGCGTCTGTTACAATGGTTGCCAGTTTTTTTGCTAGACTTGCTTGCTCGGCATCGGTTGCGAGTTTCTGTCCGATTTTTGGCGGAAGCGAATTAATATTTTTGTACATTTCATCAAAGCTTCCATATTCATTCAAAAGAGAAGACGCTGTCTTTGGCCCGATTCCAGTAACGCCTGGATAATTATCGGAAGAATCCCCTACTAATGCTTTGTAATCTATAAATTGCGAAGGCTTAATGCCATACTTTTCCTCAACTAATTTGTCGTCAAACAAAATCATCTCCGTTATTCCTTTAACCGGAGCCAAGACTTCCACATGAGAGTTGACAAGTTGAAGCATATCGCGATCTCCAGTGACAATAATAACTTTTAAATCAGCGGTATCTGAGCGAGGGGTGGCGCGACTGGAGGGCGTCCCATCGAGTGCCCGCAGGGAGCTTGCGACCGAGGACATCGGATGGGACGAAGGAGAGACAGGACCCCGAGCGACAGCCTGAACAGCCAGCGTGCCTATCAAATCATCAGCCTCATATCCATCCACTTCAAAAATAGCAATTTTTGCTTCTCTCAAAACCTCGTGCAGTAACGTGACCTGCGGCACAAGATCATCTGCCATTTTTGGACGTTGAGCTTGATAGCCGACATAAAGCTTTTGACGAAAGGTAGGCTTTTCCTTGTCAAAACACACAGCTAAATATTGCGGTTTTAAGTCCTGAATAATCTTAAGAAACATTGAGAAAAAACCATAAACAGCATTTACGACAACTCCAGTCTTGTTAGTCAACGGCGGAAGCGCATGATAAGCCCGATGAAGTATAGCATTGCCATCAATCAGAACTAATTTTCGCATGATGATATTCTAACACAAGCTATTGGCACTTTAGGAATGGTTCTCCATTTGGATTTGCGGAGGAATCGCATTTCAATACTCTGGTAGTTGTTTTTTTGTTTAAATCTATTTTGTATATTGAGGCAGATCCACTTCCCCCATCTCCTCCTCCACACTCATAATAAAGCACATTTGAAGTAGTAAGTTCAAGAGGTTTGTTGCAAGTAAAATAGGGTATACCATCACTCTTTATGCTTGTTACTCTCTCTACATTGCCACTCGCATTTACTACTCCAAAATAAGCAACGTTCCGAGATCCTCCTCCCCCAGCCCACTTTTCATATTTTACGATAGTTCCCCCATTCTCTGTGGCACAGGAGGAAAAGAATATAAACGAGTCCGTTTTGGATCCCTTTAAGTCTGTGGATGCAGATTCGATTAAACGCAAAAGATTTGTGTCTTTGAGTTCTATTTTATTGTCGTAGTCAGAATACCACTTATCCATTTGACGCACATATTGTTGCTGACTACATCTGATTCCCAAAAGACTATCTTCTTCAATATCGACTAATTCTGAAGGATACCTTTGTGTTAGATAAAATTTGGAATTAATATCAAATTGTCTTTTGGAATAAGTGTTTGCTTCTTCCTTTTGGTTATTTTGATTTTTTAATAAAGCAAAATAGATGCCGGCAAAAAATATTATAATAACTCCAACGACAACAAAAAGCTTCAATCCTCCAATACTTTTCACTATCAAAGTATTTCATATATAAAGACTTTCTGTCAATATCTATTGACAATAAACTCATTTCCTTGTATATATAAGCTTATGAGGGAGTTGTCAAACGCTTCCCTTCTGCCAGCAGACTACGCCAAAGAAGCCTTTTCCAAAAAGGGAGCTAAAATTGTTTTAAAACGAGCAACACGTCTTATTCCTGCCTCGGTTCTTGTTATTGCCGGCTGTTTAGGAGGTAGCGGAGTGGAAAATAACAATAACTCTCAGGAGCTTGAAAATAAAGAATCGGGTTACTCTCTCCCATTTCCAAAAGGCGAAACTTGGTTTTTAACTACAGGACCGCATGGAGATGGTTATTCTAATGGTGTCAAATATGCTATAGACATTGCTCCTCCTGAAGGAGGATTTTGCCCTGAAGATGGAAGAAAATTTACTATAGACAATAGAGTTGTAACTGCTTCTGCATCAGGAAAGGTGATTGCAAAAGGAGATGACAGAAATAGAAACGACCCACATCACAGCGAAATCCGTATAGAAGACAAAAACGGTTTAACGCAAGTATACATTCATCTTGATAATACAAAAGTGAAATTAGGAGATGAAGTTAGGAAAGACGCTCCTCTGGGAAATCCTTCGTGCGAATTTCCTCCGCAGGGAAGCAATACAGGCCCTCATGTTCATGTCGGACTTATGAAAGATGGACAAGAAGGCACCATGACAAAACCTGGAGAAAAAACACGAACTGCAGACAACGGAAGATACGGAGAAAAAAGCACTGGAATCAGGAATGATTTACCAAATGTCTCAAACAAAGCAGTTGTTGCCGGACCAAAAGACCCCATTCCCCCAATTTCGGGAGAAGTAAAAGAAAAGTCGGTACAAGAAGAGTGGCAAATATTCAGGTCACCCAACTACCCTTACGAAATCGAATATCCTGCTACCTGGGTCTGGCAAGGGGATAAAATTTTCTTGCCATCGCCTCTTAGCCAAACAGATTTGGTTATGGATATGATTTCAGACAAGGAATTAACTGAAAAAAGATACAGGAGTTTTTATGTTGTCTCGGAAGTAATTACTCCTGCAGTTAGTTTAGACGAGTACGCCAAAAAAGAATTGGATGAACTTAGAAATAATCCCATTCTCGGTACAAAAGGAGCCTTCGATCACAATAAAACTAAAATATTGCCGCGGAACGGGGTCGTTGGAAATGAAATAGTTCTCATCTCTCAAGAAACAGATCCTAATACAATACTGCCTTTTAAAACCCATTATTTCCGAGAAGGTATACTTGTTACTAAAGACAGTGATGGTTTGCGTGCGTGGATGATTGGTTTCATTGTTGATGATCTTGAATCTATACCTGAAAGTGAACTTGACGACCTTTTTCGGCATGCCCTTGGTAGTTTCAAGATAACATCTGTTCCTGTAACTGCCAAAGTAACTCCAAAGTCCGACTCTGAAAAAATTTCTATCTCAAAAAGTCCAGAAGAGCTGTATCGCGCTCTCGCATCAACTCCGCTTACAAAAGACTTACCTTCAGGAATGTCTGTAATCGGAAACCCTTTAGCCACAAGTTCGTCAGAAAGAAGTAACGAAATAGCAAAGAGTTTTGGCCAACCTCTTCAACCTTTTTCAAGAGGAACAGTATATATAATGATTGATGATGAAGATTCAAATTTGATAAAAGGACAGGGATATCCAAATGTCATGCTATTCTTTAATGTTTTTGCTAGCGAACAAGCCGCACAAGATGCCTACAATGAAATCATCGCTAAGCAAAATGAACAGACTCGCCCTATAAAAAATTTTCCTTACAATGCCGTAATTCAGGGACCAGGGTATAGCGCATACTCTGGTGCTGCACAGATTGAGTATGTTTTGGTAACATCTACGGTAATTGGCAATAATATGAAAGTATCAGAAAAAAGAATAAATGCCCTAATGCA
>JBBTXK010000081.1:394-8682 GCA_038062315.1 Patescibacteria group bacterium | reverse complement strand
ACAGGAGCCGCAACCTGCAAACTTGTTATGCCAAATGGAAAAATAGATGAAGCTTCCCATAGAGGATTTCCGACTCCATGGAACGCGTTCTGCTATTTTGTTGGATTGACAGGGGTATTTCCTAAATTAAAATTATTTAGCGGATATAATTTAGGTTGGGAAGATTTTTCGAAAACTCACGAAATAGATGCTTTGGCAGGAGCGTTTATGTTGGTTAGAAGGATCGCAGGAGAAGAGGTTGGCTGGTGGGATGAAGATTATTTTTTTTATGGAGAAGACATTGAATTTTGCTATCAGCTAAAGCAAAGAGACTGGAAAATTTGTTATGTTCCTGAAGTTTCGGTAACGCATTTTAAAGGAGTATCAAGCGGAATCAAAAGGATATCAAAACAAATAACAACAGCAAGCCAAGAAACAAAAATAAAAGCAACGCGTCAACGATTTGCTGCTATGAGGATTTTCTATAACAAGCATTATAAGGAAAAATACCCGGCTTTCGTTTCCTGGTTGGTTGATAAAGGAATATCAGCTAAAGAACATCTTTCGGGGATATAGATATATGAAAATTGGGATTGATGCAAGACTATGGAATGAATCGGGGGTTGGAAGATACATTAGAAATCTGGTTCAGCAGCTTCTGATCATTGACAAAAAGAATAATTATTCTTTATTCGTTTTATCTAAGGATAAAGAAAATATCAAATATAAAATTTCAAATATCAAAAAAAATTGGAAATTAATTACAACAGATATTAGGTGGCATACAATCGAAGAGCAGTTAAGATTTCCGCAAATTATTAATTCGGAAAATTTAGATCTGATGCATTTTCCATATATCTCTGTCCCTATTTTTTATAACAAACCTTTTGTTATCACGATACATGATTTGATACCCAATCATTTTCCAACAGGTCTTGCCACGACTTTGCCTTTTCCTTTGTACCGCTTAAAACATTTAGGCTATAAATTTGTAATTTCCCAAGCTGCAAGAAAGGCAAAGAAGATTATTGCAGTTTCAAATGCCACAAAACACGAGGTTATAGATCATCTAAAAGTTGATCCAAATAAAGTTGTTGTAGCTTATGAAGGAGTAGACGATAAGTTAAACTCAAAACTCAATCCCCGATTCAATCGGGGACAAATCTCAAAACTACAAATAAAAACTAAAAGTTACTTTCTTTATGTTGGGAATGCTTATCCTCATAAGAATTTGGAGAGATTGCTAGAAGCTTTCAGTTTATTTTGTCATCCTGATCAGGCAAAGCCTGATTTGAGATCTCAATCGGGCCGAGATTCTGACTTTCGTCAGAATGACACGGAATTAGTTCTGGTTGGCAAGGAGGATTATTTTTATAGACGACTGGAACAAAAAGTAAGCGACATGGGCTTGCAAAAATCAGTCTTGTTTTATGGGGAAGTTAGCGATGAAGAGTTAAGTGTTTTATATAAAAACGCTTTAGCATTGATTATGCCATCTCTAATGGAAGGGTTTGGGCTGCCGACTTTGGAGGCAATGGCAAATAAATGTTTGGTTTTGGCATCAGATATTCCCTCTTTGAAAGAAATATGTGGGAATGCAGCAATTTATTTTGACCCCTACGATATTGAGGATATTGCTCAAAAAATTAAAGATGTTTGCTTAAACGATATATATCATTTAAGTGGAAGAAAAGAAAGGGGCTTAGAAAGAGCAAAAGAATTTTCCTGGGCAAAAATGGCAAAAGAAACACTAAAAATATATGAAAGTTGTTCTTCGGCAAGCTCAGATTAAACTTATTGACTATTGAAGCTCATAATATGAAGGTAGCGCTTGTGTATGATCGGGTGAATAAGTGGGGCGGGGCAGAGAGAGTGCTTTTGGCACTACACAAATTATTTCCAGATGCGCCTCTTTTTACTTCTGTCTATGATAGGGAAAAAGCTGCCTGGGCAAAGGTTTTTTATATTAAAACTTCTTTTTTACAAAAATTTCCATTTGCCACAAACCACGAACTGTATGCGACTCTAATGCCTATTGCTTTTGAAACTTTTTCTTTTGACGAGTATGATTTGGTAATTTCCATAACAAGTGAGTCAGGAAAAGGGATTGTCACAAAACCCAAAACAAAACATATTTGCTACTGTCTAACCCCAACTCGCTATCTCTGGAGTGGCTACGAGGAATATTTTAAAAATCCGTATTTTCGTTTCATATCCAAGCCGGCAGTCTCGTATTTGAGATTTTGGGATAAAATTGCGGCCCAAAGACCAGACGCATATATCGCGATTTCAAAAGAAGTACAAGGGAGGATTAAGAAATATTATGGAAGAGATTCGGTGGTGGTGTATCCGCCAGTTACGCTTGAAGACGGTAGAGGATGGATGGTAGATGATAGTAATTTGAAGGTTGAAGATAGAGAGTCGATCTATCCTCTAACTTCTAGCTTCAAAAATCCATCATCCACCTTCTATCATCCATCGTCAAAGAGAGGATATTTTCTCATTGTTTCTCGGCTTGTTCCTTACAAAAAAGTAGATATTGCATTAAAGGCATTTGATGAGCTTGGGTTGCCTTTAAGAATTATTGGCGTTGGTTCGGAAATGGAAAGATTGAGAAGAATGGCAGGTTCAACTGTTGAACTTGTTGGCAACTTGACTGATCGCGAGCTGGTAAGGTATTATAGGGGGTGTCGTTGTCTTGTTTTTCCAGGACTGGAAGACTTTGGGTTAACGATAATTGAGGCGCAGAGTTTTGGCAAACCTGTTATAGCATTCAAAGGAGGCGGAGCGCTGGAGACTATTATTGAAGGCGCGACAGGAGAATTCTTTTATCCGCAGACAGAGAGGGCGCTTGTTGAAAAGATAAAGGAATTTAAAAATGCTAAATATGATCCTTTAGAATGTATGAAAAATGTAGAGAGGTTCTCGTTTGAGAGGTTTAAGAGAGAGTTTATGGATGTAATTAGAAATTGCTAACTTGTTCAATTGTTTCATTGTTGCCTCACCCCTGCCTGCCGGCAGGCAGGCTAACCCTCTCCTAAAAGGAGAGGGAACAATTTAACAATGTAGCAATACAACAATTATTTATCTATGAAGATCGTAATTTTCGCCGGAGGAGTAGGAACAAGGCTTTGGCCATTATCGCGGAAGAATAGTCCAAAGCAGTTTGAAAAAATTCTTGGCGACAAATCCACTCTTCAGCTGACAGTTGATCGACTTCTTCCGGATTTTTCATATCCAGATATTTATATTGCGACGGGCAAAAGATATGAGGATATTGTGCGAAGGCAGCTCCCTTTAATCCCTCACGAAAATTTTATCTTCGAGCCAGAGGTAAGAGATGTGGGTCCGGCTGTTGGTATGGCATTGTCAATTATAGGAAAAAAATATCCAGATACACCAGTTGCCATTCTTTGGAGCGATCACTTTGTCAAAAAGGTTAGACGCTTTCGTGAGGTCTTGAATTTTGCTAAAGATCTAATTGTGAGGAACCATAATTCACTAATTCTTATTGGGCAGAGAGCTAGGTTTGCAAATCAAAATTTGGGATGGATAGAATTTGGCCAAGAAGCAAAAAATATAAGAGGAACGAAAGTTTTTGAATTTAAAAAGTTGATTTACAGACCGAGTCTTGTTGAGGCAGAAGAATTTTTGCAAAATGAAAATTTTGCCTGGAATCCCGGATATTTTGTGACAACTCCCAAATTTTTACTCTCTCAATTTAAAAAATTCACCCCCAATTTGTGGAAAGGACTTCAGAAAATACAAAGCGCTGTAGGCAAAAAAGACTTTGGCAGAATCGTTGACAAGCTGTATCCTGCATTTGAAAAGATAAGTTTTGATAATGCGATTCTTGAGAAAATAGACCCCAAACACGTATTTGTGGTCGCGGCAGATCTTGGCTGGAGCGATGTGGGAGCTTGGGAGGCATTGAAGGAGGCCTTGGAAGTATCTTCAACAGAAAACGTAACAAGAGGAAAAGTTCTAGTGAATGATTCAATAGACAATCTTGTTTTTAATTACACAGATCAATTAGTCGTTGGAATAGATCTTGAGAAAATGATTGTTATAAATACAGATGATGTATTATTAGTTTGTCGCAAGAATTCTGTCCCCAAAATTAAAAAGCTCGTTGAGAATTTGCAAAATACTCCTAACGATCATCTCACATAAATATGCCTTATACAGAAATTACTGAGGTTAGAAAAAGTGCTTATTATCTTGCTGTCAAAAGAGCAATGGATATTATTTTCTCAATTTTATTAATTATATTTTTCTTGCCTTTTATAATAATAATTGCAATAGCTATAAAGCTTGACTCAAAAGGTCCTGTTTTGGCAGACACTCCTCGTCGGGTAGGCAGAAATGGTAAGCTTTTTAAGATGTATAAGTTCCGTTCTATGGTTGAGAATGCTCACGAGATACTGCGAGATAGCCCTAAGTATTCAAATCTTTATAATGTTTACAAAAAAGGAAGCTATAAATTAAAAGATGACCCGAGAATTACTATGGTTGGACGTTTTATAAGGAAGCATTCATTGGACGAGATCCCCCAAGCTTTGAACATTTTAAGAGGAGAGATGAGCTTGGTTGGACCCAGGGCCTACTATCCAGACGAGTTGCAGGAGCAACAGAAAAAATATCCTCATACTATAGATTCTGTTAAGATTGTACTTTCTGTGAAGCCCGGAGTAACAGGCTTTTGGCAGGTTTCAGGCAGAAGCGAGATAAATTTTGACAAGCGGATACAAATGGACGCTACGTATGTTAAAAAAAGATCAATTTTATATGATCTTTGGATTATAGCCAAAACCCCGTGGGCTATGATCTCAGGCAAAGGCGCGCTGTAGGTTCGAGACTATATATGGAATTTCCAGGCTGCACATAGAAAGTGTTGCTTCAATGATATGCTAACTTGAGTAAGCTGATATTTCCCACATGGAATGTGGGAGCACGAAATGAGCGAAAAGATTTTATTCTTCTTGGTCTGAGTCCATGAGTAAGCGATAGATATTGGGATTTTCGATCTCTTTTTCTTCTACAAATGACGAGTAGCTTAGATTTGCGTTAGTTTTTGAAAAGTAAGATAAGATAAATTCTGTATCACAGAAAGGATGTCTGTCTTTAGATAAATAATACATATATGAGGAGTAAGGATAGGAATGAAGATTTGCATTACCTAGCTTTAAAGGATTACGATGTATATATTTTGATACCTGTAACAAATATTCATCATTTTCAATTAGTTTAGCCTTGAACGTGCCTTGGAAAAGGGGTCCAATACGATCGTACTTTGTATTAAAATAGCGAGTGTAGCTATTCGAAAATTTTCTTAAGAAATGTGTTATTCCAACATCTGAATTTTGTTTTAGCAGAAAATGGAAATGATTAGGCATTAGGCAATAAGCAAAAAACTGTACTAAATCAGCTTGATTTTCGATCTTTTTAATTTTTTCCATGCCTCTTTTAAAGTCCGAGAGTTTTGCTGGCAGCGGAGTTTTACGATAAAAGTCCATGGTTAATAGAAATTGTTGATAGTCACGTTTGCCAATAAAAATACTTCTTTTTTCTACTCCCCGATTATAGATGTGATAATAACTACCAGTAGCAAATGGAGGGTTGCTCACAATTTTATAGTAAGGTTTGTGCTCCCACTTGTCAAGTGGGAGATTCAGAAGTGGGCATTGACATTAGTTAGTTTTTTAGTTTATCATTAAGAGATGGAAGGTTTTGATAAGATTGATTTGGATGCCAAAAATACCAAGAGCGTAAATCCCATGCCAGCTGCAAAGAAAAAGCGACCTTTCCTTAAAATAATATTGATTATTTTTGCTGTTTTGCTAATATTAATAATCCTTGCTGGTGTGATACTTATTCCGCCAGCGCAAAAAGCCTACAAAGATGCGAAAGACACTTTTGCCCAAGTAAAAGTTACAGTAGATGCCTTAAAAAAGCAGGATATTGTACTTGCTTCCAAAGAACTTGATATTACCAAATCTAAACTTACCCAAACCCAAAAAGATCTTGATTCCATGAGTTATCTTAAATTCGTTCCATTTTTGAACACTTACTATAGTGATTCGCAGCATCTGACTAAGGCAGGATTTCATGGCCTTTCTGCGGCAAAAGTTCTTCTTGATTCTATAGAGCCGTATGTTGATGTTTTGGGATTGAAAGGTAAAGGAAATTTTGTCTCGGGAACTGCCTCGCAGCGTATAGAGACAGCAGTTACAACTATGGGGAAAATTACACCCCATATAGATGATATTGTCAAATATCTTAGGGAGGCAAAGACTGAGATTGATTACGTTGACCCCAATCGTTATCCCTCATTTTTTGGAGGAGATAAAATCAAAAAGGGATTGACTACTCTGCGGCAGCTTACCGATCAGGGCGTAACCCTTATTACCGATGCAAGGCCGCTTGTTAAAATTCTTCCAAGTCTTTTGGGAGATCCAAAAGAAAAAAAATATCTTGTCTTATTCCAAAATGATAAAGAGCTTCGTCCGACGGGTGGATTTATCACGGCTTATGCTATTTTTAGGATAGATAAGGGAGTAATTCATGTAGACAGGTCTGAGGATATATATGCTCTTGATAATGGAATATATGGAAAACCAGCTGCGCCTGCCCCAATCCGTAAATATCTTCCAAAGGTTCCGCTACTTAATTTGCGGGACAGTAATTTGTCCCCTGATTTTGTAGAGTCGATGAAGACATTTAATTCTTTGTACGAGAAAGCGGCAGGGAGAGTAAAAGTTGATGGAATTATAGCCTTGGATACGAGTGTTTTGGTCTCAACAATTAAAATATTGGATGACGAGGTTTACGCAGAGGGGATTAGGTTTACCAGCAAGGAAGATAAAAGATGTGACTGCCCCCAGGTCATATACGAGCTTGAGGACAATATTTCAAGACCTGTAAATTATATTAAGGCAAACAGAAAAGGTCTTTTGGGGTCTCTGTTGTATGCAATTATGGACAAAGCCCTTAAATCTTCTCCAAAACTTTATTGGGGGCCTTTGTTTCAGGATATGCTTACCCAAGTTGGAGAAAAGCATGTTCTTTTTTATATTTATGACAAAGATGCCCAAAGTGGCATTGAGGCATTGAATGGTGCGGGCAGAATTAGAGCATACGAGGGGGATTATCTTCATATTAATGAGAGCAATTTTGGCGGAGCCAAAGCAAATTTATTTACAAAAGAAACTGTTAATCAAAACATCGACATTGGGAGTGACGGAGTTGTTACAAAAAAACTGACCATAAATTACAAAAATCCTTATCCTCCTTCTGACTGCAATTTGGAAAGAGGAGATCTTTGTCTAAATGCGGTCCTTAGGGATTGGATTAGAATATACGTACCGAAGGGAAGTAAGCTTTTAGACAGTCAAGGCTCGGAAGTGAAAATGACCTCTTATGATGAATTAGGCAAGACTGTGTTTGAAGGATTTCTTACCGTAAGACCCAAAGGCGTTGCGACATTTTCTCTTTCCTATACATTACCCTTTAAAGTGAATGGTTCCATACTTCCTTTACTTATACAAAAACAGCCGGGAACACACGATAATGAATATATAATAGAAGTAAGGGGAAAAGAAATTAATAAATTTCCACTCTTAACAGACAAGGAGATAAAAATTAAATTATGATCCATAGTTTGTTATCCCGAATCCATTTCGGGATCTCAAATCCGGTTCAAAGTAGATTCTGAAACAAGTTCAGAATGACAGGCATTAAATATGAGGTCTTATAAAACAGAGGGTATTATTTTAAAAAGGCGAAATTTAGGAGAGGCAGATAGAATTTTAACTGTGCTAAGTAAAAATAACGGCAAAATTCAGATTAAGGCTCCTGGCGTAAGAAGAATTACGAGCAGAAGGTCGTCTCACATTGAGCTTCTCAACTTTTCAGAATTGACTCTTTATAGAACTTCCTCAAGCTTTCTCCCAACTCTCACAGAGGCTCATACGATCGAAGATTTTTCGATTATTAAGAGTAACTTAGAAAAAATCGGTTATGCTTATTATATTTGTGAGTTGACCAACGGTCTTTGCCCAGAACGTCAGGAGAATAGAGAAGTTTTTTCTCTTCTTAAGGCAACACTTCGTGAGCTTTGCGATAGTTTGGATTCAAAAAAAGTAGTTAAATATTTTGAGAAAGAGCTTTTGAGTAATTTGGGATATTGGCTGGAGGCCAGTCTTCTTAGGACTCGTGATTCGGGAGGGGTAATGGAGAGAATTTTAGAGAGAAAATTAAAAACTAGCCGACTGATTCATCTTTTTATCTCCTAGCTAAATTAATAAAAG
>JBBTXK010000081.1:0-384 GCA_038062315.1 Patescibacteria group bacterium | reverse complement strand
AATCGCGATAACTTCCAAATTTTTATGGTTCAAAACTTGGCGGAAAAAAAGCCGACCAATTCTTCCAAAACCATTAATGGCAATACGCGTCTTCATATTAATAATTATACTCTATCTGAATGCCGAATTAAATTAATAAAAGTTAACAAACTTGCGATAAGCAAAAGCAAAGAATAAACGCCATAAGTAATAGCTGTTGGAGGATTCGTTTTCATAAAGGGAAAAAGAAAAAACAAAAAAATCCCAAGAGCCAGTAAGATTCCGACAAGAGAAGAAATCTTAGCCAATAATATACATTTTGGATAAAATACAATTCCCAAAACATTAATCGCTGCTATAAGAGAAAGGAGAACAAGTATGTAGTGATAAATCTCAAAAGATAAA
>JBBTXK010000080.1:0-12087 GCA_038062315.1 Patescibacteria group bacterium | reverse complement strand
CTATTTTCTATCTGAGTCTGGCAGTAATTATTTGTCTAATAGCACTGGGGATAATTATTGTAAGAAGGAGACTAGCATCAGAAAGAGAATTACCACCAACCAGCCCTAAGCCCATCCCCCCTACAGAAACCTCGTTATAGCCCGTTGACTCTTTAGCTATAGTTATTCCTGTCTGTTTTGCCTATTGCGTTTTGTTTTGATATATACTATACTCTTTGCAGTTTGACCCTCACCTCTCTCTGAATTCTCAGCTGACTGGTAGATGGGAATTAGAGATTTAATGAAAAGACAAAACCCTAACAGAAAATACAATCATTGTTTTTATGTGGTGAATAAGTCCTTCTAATCTTAGGAGGATTTAAGAAACTCTAGAAACTCCCGCTAAGGCGGATCGTTATGAGTTTCTAAAAGGGGGTGAATAGTAAATGTCAAATTTTCAAGACCAAACATTAACATGCCGCGATTGCGGAAAGCAATTTGTATGGACTGCTTCAGAGCAAGAGTTTTATCAACAGAAAGGCTTTCAAAATGCTCCAGTTAGATGCCCAGCTTGTCGTGCATTAAAAAAGGCTCGTATGGATGGAGATCGTGGGCCACGCCCATCTTTTCCAATTACTTGTGCTCAGTGCGGCAAATCAGATACAGTACCTTTTGAACCAAAAGGCAGCAGGCCTGTTCTTTGCCGAGATTGTTTTAGGAAACAAAGGCAAGGTGGACCAGCCTAAGCTTAGTAAATTTACGGGTATCGAAAGTATCACGTTTTCTAAGATTTGATTCTGTGTTCGTGATACTTTGGATAGACGTGAAATAGTTGACATTTATCGAGAAGATCGTGTGGCGACATCTGGCGCTGGAATTTTGACAGGCGGAGTTTGCGGAGGAAGTTTTGCCGGCGCAGTATCTATATTGAGCGGTTGCTTATTAGAAACTGTAGTATTTGATGTAGTGTTTTCCGCAGTTCGATTTGTCGCTATTTTATCTTGAAGGAGATTAATCTCACTAGTTATTTGGTCCAAGCTCTTTTTATCATTAGCAACAAGCCCTTTTACTAATTGATATTGAACTAGAGCTTTTTCTAGATCTCCTTTTTGCTCTAGAGCGTGACCTAAATTATAATGTGAGTTGGCGAAATCAGGTTTTAGGGCAACTGCAATTTGAAACTGATTTTGAGCGTTATCCCATTGTTGGATTTGATAATATATTCCTCCTAGAGTTATGTATTGCTGGGGATTGTTGGGGTCAAGAGCTATGCTTTGCCGGGCAGTTCTAATTGCAAAGTCTTCAGCGTTTTGTCCAAAACCAATTAGACTTCTATAGATAGATGAGAGATTTTGCCAGTTAAGATAAGTTTGCGGCGCAAGAGTTGTGGCAATACGAGCGGAATTTATAGATTGCTGAATGAGTGCAGTTATTTGTTGTTGTGTTAGGGTATTTGGGGCTTTGTCCTTTGGCTGTTGAGACGCTAAAGCATTTGCGAGAGCAAGATTAGTCTGAGAAAATACTCGATAAAAACCATCTCTATAAGGAAACTTTGAAATAGCCTGTCTTTGTTGTTGGTATGTCAAAGCACCATTATTTTGGGCTGCAGAGACAAGAGATTTCTGGAAAATAAGGTCTGCGGTAACATAATTAAAACTGAAATATCCCAAAGTGCCAACCATTATAATTATAATAAGGGTAAGTATGCAGGGTAGGATTAAGCTTTTTTCACTTTTTTCTGGAATTATTGCTATAAGACCTTTTTTGAGAGCTACAATTTCAAGCTCTATATCAAAAAACCGATTAATCTCCTGTTTTTTAAGTCCTTGATTAACCGCGAACAATCCTAAAATAATAAAAAGAAAAGTCTGATTCACAAAACCTAGCGGCAAAAGCATTGCGAGAATGAAAAAAGCCAAAAGCGAGAAAAGCATGTTGTTTTGAATTCCTCTCTTTACCTCTTTCAGCACTTTTACGAAAATAAATATAAAAGCAGAAAAACCTAAGACCCCTGTTGTAGCCAATAGTTCAAGTGCAAAACTTGAGGACCTAAAGAATGTTAGATTCCAAAGAGCTTGATTTTGATTGAATGCAGCCTGTTTCCATCTTGAAAAGTCAACAAAATATGTACCAAAACCGCTGCCCAAAAGAAACCCTTTGGCTATTCGTCCGGCATCAAGAGAAATCTCAGCAAAAGCAGTTTGGAAACCTGTCTCTAGTGGAAGAATCAAAGGCTTCTCAAGAACGAGAAGAGAATAGATTGATACTATAGCTCCCATTAAGGTAATTAAGGATGATAGTCCAAACACAAGGGTTTTCGTTGCATGTTTTTTAGTAGAGCTAGATGTATTTGAAGAAAAATCTTGTATATACAATCCTTGATCTTCATGTGATTGCGACCTTCGAGATGATCTCCATGTACAATAAGACGCTACCGCAAATACAAGAAAAAGATATATGCTCTGGTCCAGCATGGATCCTAAAGGACTAAAATTCTGAGTTAAAGGGGCAGGAGGACTATATATTTTGAAAAAAGTAAGGAGAGAAAAAATAGATAATAAGACTGCTGCGATAATTAGGGTAGACATCAGGAACAAAAGAGAATTCTTGTCTTTGGCAATGTTTACTATCAGGAAATAAATTAATCCTCCAAAGAAAAAGGGAACAAACGCCATTAGAGCATCCGCACGGTTAACCGAGAAGATTGCGGAAAGAAAAACAAAGAATATAAATAGAACAACGGGAATATCGAAAGGGGTTTTGCTTATCCTTACAGATTTTTCGATTATGATTGAAGCTGCATAAAGCAAGACAAGGGCGAAAAAAACAACCGCCAACAATATCATTTTAGGTAATATGATAGGATTGGTTGAAATGGTGGTGAAAACAAGCGGGAAAAACATCAAAAACATTCCCAGTAAGAATAAAGAGATGTTTTGAATATAAGAAACAATTGCTTGTTTTTTCTCCATGATTATACCTTAGCAGTGGAAGCTTATAATGTCAAGAAGAAAAAAGAAAGTTAATAAATAAAAAACCATTTTACATCCGCTCAAGCGTTAAATGTATCAATCTATAAATATGTATAGCACATAAACTAGGGCGAATTAAAAACCTCTATAGTCATTCCAGCGAAAGCGGGAATCGTCCTCGATCAAGTCAAGAATCAGTTAAGCTGAGAATTACGGTTTTGAAATAACTTTTACACTTTGTTAATAGAAAAAGCTAGAAAATTCGAGTAATATTCAGACCTAAGCTTAAACGCTTATCAAAATGTATAAAAGAGCATCATTATAATGCAATGAGAATGTGGAGAGAGCAAAATTTTCTACTGGTATTTAATATATCAATATTGGCAAAGATCAATATTTGGCATTTGGAACGCTAGAGTGATAATAAATGTTTTTCGAGTTTTGGATTGATAAGGAAATTAATTCTTTAAAGTTAGCTGAAGAATCTCTTAATTGATAAACTTTCACCTTCCGAAAAATACTCTAATTGTACGAGTTTGGCCGTTTTTAACACTTTGTAATGAGACAACAATTACTCTATTATAATTTTTACGAATTGATAAAAAATTTGCGATTTTGTCCAAGTTTATGAGTGAATTTCTTATGTAAAATTGTAATTTTCTGAGAGTATGGCTTTGTTAAAAAGAATAAGATCATTTTAACAGAAGGATTTATCTCTAATTCCGAGAGAAAAGCATCTGGTATATATAGATATATTAAGTATAGTTAAATACTATAAATATGGTTTTCCGTAATGTTCAAGGTTTTAAACCTATATTATTTTAAGTAACTGTGCTTTTTGAACATTTTCAGCCGAGTTTATATGACTTTATAATTGAGTTAGATATGTATAGAGATTGTAACCTAGTTTGGCTACATTCAGTTATCTTTTGATATGCTTTGTATATTTGCAATTGCATTAAAAACGAAATTTTCTTGCAAATCTTGACAAGGGTATGATATGTGTTAAGATATACTTTGATATATGGATAATGGAGCATATCCATTAAGAGATACAGAGACAGTTTCAAAGATGCAGGCTGATTACTCTGCAAAGCTTCAAAGAAATAAAGAGAGCGGCCAAGAAGCATTTGCGACTTTGGGACTCAGGCAATATAAGGGAGTACCTCGCGAGATCATGGAGAGGCCGTGTTTTTTCACCTTTGTCGAACTGTCATGAAAAAGGCCCTAGGTTTATTGTATAATCGAGATAGGTATGACTAAAACGAAATTAAAAGATAATAAGTATGATCCAAGAGAGATAGAGTCTTACTGGCAGAAAATTTGGGAAGAACAGAAAATTTATTCCCCAAACCTTGATGCTTCGACTCCGCCCTGCACCAGACGGTGCGGGGCTTCGCTCAGAACTAAAAAACCCTTCGACCCTTCGGCTTCGCTCAGGGCTCAGGGTAAACCTTTTTATAACCTCATGATGTTTCCTTACCCATCTGCCGAGGGCATGCATGTTGGGAATATGTATGCGTTTACTGGAGCAGATGTTTATGGACGGTTTAAGCGCATGTTAGGATTTGATGTGCTTGAGCCAATTGGCCTGGATGGGTTCGGAATCCATTCGGAGAATTACGCTATTAAGATTGGTCGCCATCCAAAAGAGCAAGCTAAAATCTCAGAAGCGAATTTTTACAGACAGCTTCGTGCAACCGGCAATGGGTTCGATTGGTCAAGAAAACTTGAGACTTATGACTCTAAATATTACAAGTGGACGCAGTGGATGTTTATTCAGCTTTTCAAGGCAGGACTAGCATATAGAAAAAGAGCGATGGTAAACTTTTGTCCTTCTTGTAAGACCGTGCTCGCCGACGAGCAAGTAATCGATGGGAGATGCGAAAGATGTGCAACTTTAGTGATAAGAGAACAACGTGAACAATGGTTTTTCAGAATAACTCATTATGCAGAAAAGCTTTTAGGGAATATTGAAAAGTTGAATTGGAGCCAGAAGGTGAAAACTGCTCAAAGAGCATGGATTGGTAAAAGTGAGGGGGCGTTGATTACCTTCAAGATTAAGAATTCGCACAGGACTATTGACGTGTTTACAACTAGACCAGATACATTATTCGGAGCGACATTTTTGGTAGTTTCCCCAGAACATCCCTTGGTAGCTGATCTTTTTGGACAAGGGAAAGATGTGATGAATTATCTAAGTAAAGCCGTAGTTAAATCTGAACAGGAGAGAATAGCACAAGGAAAAGGAAAAGAAGGCGTTCCCACGTGGTATTCTGCTATAAATCCAGTTAATAATCAGGAAATTCCAATTTGGATCGCGGATTATGTTTTGATGGGCTATGGTACAGGAGCGATTATGGGAGTGCCCGCACATGACCAGAGGGATTTTGAGTTTGCGAAGAAATATAAGTTAGCTATTAAAACCGTCATTCTGGGGATCAGGCGGAAGCCTGAGACTCCAGAATCTCTTCGCGCCTTTCATGCTAAGGGAGATTCTGGGCAAGACGGGCACCAGACGGTGGCCCGTCAAGCCAGAATGACGGCAGGCGGAGAGATAGAAGAAGCGTATATAGGCGAAGGAGTTATTATAAATTCAGGAGAGTGGAACGGGCGGAAAGTTCCTGAAGATATTGGAAAGGTTATTGATTGGTTAGAGCAGAAAAGCATTGGAAGAAGAGAGGTTACTTATCATCTTCGAGACTGGCTGATATCAAGACAGCGTTATTGGGGGCCACCCATACCACTGATTTACTGCAATATCTGTGCTAAAAAGGGAGAATCATGGTTTACAACAGATGAGTCTTTGAAGATAGAACGTAAATCCTGGAAATCTGACCATGCTAGCCCGTTCGATTTTCTATCGTCGACAATGCGCGGTTGGTTTCCTGTGCAAGAAAAGGATCTACCTGTTCTTTTGCCAGATGTTAAAGAATGGAAGCCAACGGGAACTGGTAAATCACCGCTGGCAACAGTTGAGAGTTTTATAAATACTTTTTGCCCAAATTGTAAAAGCCCTGCAAAAAGAGAAACAGATGTTTCGGACAATTTCCTGGATAGCGCCTGGTATTTCTTTAGATACCTATCAACTGATATAGATAGTACTGCTTTTGATATAAAAAGGGCAAAAAATTGGCTGCCTGTGAAAATGTACATTGGCGGAGCAGAGCATTCAGTGCTACATCTTTTGTATGCTCGGTTTATCACGATGGTATTGAAAGATATAGGTTTTATAGAATTCGAAGAACCATTCAGCCGATTTTACGCCCACGGTCTTCTTGTCAAAGAGGGCGCAAAGATGAGCAAAAGTAAGGGTAATGTTGTGGTTCCGGATGAGTATATAAGAAAATTTGGAGCAGATACTTTGCGTTTGTATCTGATGTTTTTGGGTCCGTTTAATCAGGGGGGGGATTTTTATGATACGGCATTGGAAGGTATGTATAGGTTTATCAAGCGTGTTTGGCGTTTGATTCTTGATTCGTGTCATCCTGAACTAGTTTCAGGATCACCCTCTCCCGTCCCCTCTCCCCTCGAGGGAGAGGGTCAGGGTGAGGGGGCTGAGATTCCGAAATCCATTCGACAGGCTCAGGATCCTGAGTTTACCGAAGGACAAGTTCGGAATGACACCCAGAGAAGGAGAATGATGCATAAGACTATTAAAAAGGTGACAGAGGATATTGAGCATTTAAGATACAATACTGCTATTGCTGCGATGATGGAGTGGTACAATTACTTGAAGTTAGAACTTAGAGGTAAGAAGTTAGAAGTGACGGGAGAAGAAGTAGAGACGTTTTTGAAGCTACTTGCGCCATTTGCACCGCATGTGACAGAAGAACTTTATCATAATGTCATCCTGAGGCGTCAGCCGAAGGATCTAGATTCTTCGTCCCGGCTAGTCGGGACTCAGAATGACAAAAAATGGAGTATTCACCTCCAGCCATGGCCGACTTTTGATCCTAAGTTCTTGGAAGAAGACGAGGTTACTATTGTAGTACAGGTGAATGGAAAAGTTCGAGCTACGCTCGAAGTTAAAAGTGAAAAGTTAAAAGTTAAAAGTTATGTCGAAGAGTTGGCTAGGAAGAGTGGGAAAGTTAAGGAATATTTAGAAGGGAAAGAGATAGAGAAAGTAGTGTATGTGGAGGGGAAGGTAATTAATTTTGTGACGGGGTAAATCATTGTTAAATTGCTTGATTGTTCAATTGTTAACCGCCGGAAGGTAGCAATGAAGCAATGTAGCAATTTAACAATCAAAGATGAATATGCAGCAAGCTATTGAAAAATATCTTCCAATTATCAAAAAAAATATTCTGCCTTTGAGCCTAGGTTTCTTTGGTTTGATATTCTTAGGTTATGGTTTGATCGGTTTAATTGGCTCGTCTGATTCATCAAAATCGATAATTTTTGAGCCTGGGAACGACTCTAATTTATCTTCAGACGCTCCCTCCAAAGAGGATAAAACTCTTAAGATTGTTGTTGATGTAGAAGGCGCGGTTTTAAAACCCGGCGTATACACTCTTTCGTCAAATTCTCGGGTTTCTGAGGCGATTATTGCCGCTCACGGCTTATCAGGCAATGCAGATAGAGACTGGTTGGTAAAGAATCTTAATTTGGCAGCAAAGTTAACAGATGGAGCAAAAATTTATATACCCAGGATGGGGGAGGCGTTAAAGAGTGCCATGGGGGGTACGGGTATTACGAGTACCACGGGTGGAGAAAGTACGCAGATTAATATTAATACAGCGAGTGAGGATTTGCTAGATAGTCTGCCAGGCGTTGGACGAGTTACAGCCCAAAAAATTATAAATGGCAGACCGTATAGTTCTATTGATGATTTACTTTCAAGAAAGATTGTGGGGAGCAAGGTGTTTCAGGAGATTAAGGAGAAGATAAGCGTCTATTAATTGTTAAATTATTATATTTGTTATATTATTAAATTATTAATGAGGCTGAAAGTAGTAATTCTTATTGGGTTTCTAGTAATGCTTCTTTCCTTTCGTTTTTGGCTGTTTTATCAGAATAATACTGAATATAAAGACGGTGAATATGTAAGTTTTACTACCACTCTTTTCTCAGATCCGAATATCGTTGGCAGTCAGCAGAGAATATCTGCCAACTTAGCTTCGGGGCAGAGAGTTTTGATAGTTACTTCAGTAATTCCTGAATTCCATTACGGAGACAGTGTAGCTATTACTGGCACTCTCAGTCAAAGACTGATAGGAAATAATAAAACTTCGTTATCAATATATTTTCCGAAAATAAAGGTTGTAGAAAGCCAGCCGGGTTTGGCAATTATTAACTCTGTCCGGCAGAAAATAATCTCTATATTTTCCAAATCTCTTCCTTCTCCTTCCTCAAGTCTTATATTGGGAATAGTCTTTGGCATCAAAGAGCCCATGCCGAAAGAGTTTAAAGATAGTCTTCGGAATTCCGGGGTTTTGCATGTTATAGCCGCTTCAGGAATGAATGTTACCTTGGTCGGAGGTTTTATAAGCTCAGCCTTTGCTCTTTTCCTAAAACGTCAGCTTGCCTTAGGAATCAGTATAATTGGAATTATGTTCTACGCAATCCTAGCCGGTCTTGAACCATCGATTATTAGAGCCTCCATTATGGGAATTTTGGTTTTCTCGTCCCAAATCTTAGGGAGACAAAACATGGCTCGCAATGGATTATTCGGGGCAGGATTTTTAATGCTTTTTTTGGATCCTTCTCTAATCTTTGATATTGGTTTTCAGCTTTCTTTCTTAGCAACACTTGGGCTTTTGTATATAAAACCACTTTTTGAAAAGAACAAAAAACATAAAGCAATTATAAAAAAGTCCTTAATAGGTTCGGATGTTGTAACCACAATATCAGCCCAGCTTGCCACTTTGCCTGTTTTACTGGCAAACTTTGGTTCCTATTCAGTCTGGTCTATTTTTGCAAATGGGTTAGTTCTATGGACTGTTCCAATCATTATGGCAATAGGGGGAGTGGCCGCAATATTTGGCTTGATTTTCATGCCTTTAGGAAGTATCCTTATTTATTTTTCTTATCC
This sequence comes from Patescibacteria group bacterium, assembly GCA_038062315.1. Taxonomy (GTDB): domain Bacteria; phylum Patescibacteriota; class Microgenomatia; order Levybacterales; family UBA12049; genus JACOXT01. The sequence continues at coordinate 3,102 of JBBTXK010000080.1, read as the reverse complement.
ATTCTTACTTTATTTTGAAAAGATAGTTAGTCTGTTTGGCAAAATGGGGGAAACAGTATCTATAGGAGATGCTTCGTGGCCTATTATAATCGGTTATTACAGCATGCTCATCTCATGTGTTCTATTTTTTCTGAGAAAGAAAAATAATAAAAAGTGAAAAGAGCCTTTTTTTTCTCAATTGTTGCAATTGCTTCATTAGGAGGCATTTTTGGCTATCAGTCTTTTGTTTTACAGGATCACAAACTGCATATTGTGTTTTGTGATGTTGGTCAGGGAGACGCAATATATATAAAAACTCCTAGCAACTCAGATATTCTTATTGATGGGGGTCCAAATGAATCTGTCCTATCTTGTTTGGGCAGTAACATGCCTTTTTGGGATAAAACATTGGAACTTGTAATTCTCACTCACCCTCACGCGGATCATTTGAACGGACTTATAAGTGTAGCTGAAAATTACAAAATTATTGCATTTGCAACTGAGGATCTTAAAAACAAAACTCAAGGCTTTGCCAAACTTATGGATTTGATTAAGAATCAGGAACGAATTAAGATTCAATATGTTTACGCAGGAGATAAGTTTGAACTAAAAGACGAAGTGGTGCTTGAGGTAGTTGGCCCAACTAAGAAGTTTTTGCAGTTAACATCTCCCGGAGGCAATATTGGAGAGAGCGGAGAATTTGCATCTGTTTTAAGTCTAATTAAGTACAAGGGGTTTGAGGTTTTGCTTACTGGAGATAGTCAAGCATCGGAACTTAGCGAGGCGATTCAGTCCTTCGACTTCGCTCAGGATTTCAGCACAGTTTCTGTGCTTCAAGTTCCGCACCATGGGTCTAAAACAGGGTTAAATAGCGATATTTTGGACAGTATAAAACCAGAGTTAGCAGTTATTTCAGTTGGCAGTAATAATAAATACGGCCACCCAGCAAAAGAGATAATTGAGATATTAAGAGATAGGGATATTAAGATATTAAGGACGGATAGAGATGGGGAGATTGAGATTGTGTCTGATGGGGTGAGGTGGGGAGTAGGAGATTAATTTAGAGCTCTGGGAAATGTAGAGGCTGGGTTTTGCGGATCATCTTTGGAGATGTTTACGTGCGGTAGGTGTGCGGGGAGAATAAAAGTGATTGTTGTACCTTGTTGTGGTTCGGATTTTACCCACACTCTGCCTCCATGAGCCCCTACTATTCCTTTGACTAGATATAATCCTAGCCCTGTACCTAACTTTGTGAGTTTTTCAGGAGTATTTTTTGCCTGAGTAAATTTAGAGAACAAGTACTTTTGCTGCTCTTTATCAATACCAATTCCGTTGTCAGATACCGATAGAATAATATATTTTTCCAAACTTAAAAATTTGTCTTTTTGATAAGAGCTGTTTAGGTCCGGCGGAGCAGGTTTATAATCAGCCTCAACTTTTACAATTCCGCCAATAGGCGTAAATTTAAGGCTGTTGGAAACAAGATTATTAATTACCTGAGACATTCTAATAGCATCAAAGTATATGAGAGGTAGGGGGTTGATAATATTAAAGCTCAGAGAAATTTGCTTTCTTTCAGCCTGAGGTATGAATGCTTCCACCTCTTCTTTAATTACTCTTCCTAAGTCTCCTTCTGTTTTTTCAATTGTAAATCTGCCCGCGTCGAGCTTGGCTGTATCAAGTATAGAGCCGACTTGATTCAAGATCATTTTTGATTGATTGTGAATAATCTCTAAAAATTTCATCTTTTTATCCTCTTCCAGAGTATGGTGGGTTGAGAGTATAAGCTCAGAAGCATCTTTGATGGTAGTAATTGGGGCTCTAAGTTCGTGAATAATCACATGCATGAATTCTTCTTTTAGACTTGCAATTTTAGCTTCTTCGGTTACATCGTGCAAAACAACAGCTGCTCTATTATTCTCAAGCGGAGCAATAAATATATTTACTATTACTTCTTTAATCTTAATTCCTTTTTCTATCGCTGTTTTTTTATTTGAAAAAACGTCATTAAGCTTAGTAGCTAAGTCCAGTTTGGCCGGAAACATATTTACAATATCCAAAAAATTTATATTTGGCTTGTCTATTGAAAGCATCTTTCTAAAAGCATTATTAGTTATCAATAAGTTATTTTTATTATCTATCATAAATATTCCATCGCCGACACCGTTAATTAAAGATACAAATATACTTTTTTCTCCCTCAATAAGCCTTTGGAGGGTGGATAGCGAATTACCTACCTGTTCTAATATTTGATATAAAATTTCCATGTCTTTATTTTTGTACAAGCCTTGTTTTGTTGAAGAAAGATGAATGAGCGCTACTACATTGTTGTTTACAACAAGAGGGATATGAAAAGAAGAAGAAAAGCTTTGGCTATTTGAATCGTTTAACGATACTCCATAGAGCCTTTCGTCAATTTTTTCTGGAGCAATATCTGAAAGCTCTGAGAGAGAAGACAGCATGCTTTCTTTGACGTTTTTTATATATGTGCTTGACACTCCCTCTTCTGCGTATGTCCTGAAAATAAGATTTTTATCGAGAATAATCATATAAGAGGCTGTTGAGTAAGGAAAAAGACTTCGAAGATTTCCCATTACAACATCAATTGCCTTTTCGATAGTCAGAGTGTAAGCAGTTTTATCCTGAATATCTTTAAGAATAGAAATCTTTTGGATTTTGTCTTTTTGTATTGCGGCTTCATTTAAAAGGAGCTTTTTTTTCTTATCTGCCTCGATAGATAAGAGAATAGCAATTATTCCAAAAATAATGGTAGTAAAAAACGCAATTATCATCGGGCAGAAACTTAGGCTTTAAGAGCCTGTTTTACTTTTTCAGCAAGGTCTTGCGGCTCAACTTGATACTTAAATATGTAATCTTTTGCCCCATTGTTTATGGCTTCTTTGACAAGTTCTTCCTGGCTGAAATTAGAAAGTATAATGATGGGAATACTTTGGGTCTTACTATCAGCTTTTAAGGTTTTGAGGATCTCGTTTCCTGGTATATCCGGCAGCACTTGATCTAGGAGAATAAGGTCTGGTTTTTCTGTCTGGGCCTTATCTATTCCTGTTTTGCCATTTAGTGCCAGAACAGTCTGAAATCCGTTTTTCTGAAGAGAAGTTTCGA
>JBBTXK010000079.1:0-1576 GCA_038062315.1 Patescibacteria group bacterium | reverse complement strand
CAACATAAACTATAGCCTCATCCAATGTCTGGAAAACACTGTCAATCGGAATAAAAGGCATGGATTTTCCTGTATCGGGAACGCCAATTGCCAGTTCTATGCGAACGTATTCCCCATCGGTCAGGTCGTCGTGATATTCTTTTGGTACTGTAAAAAGGATTGTATAAAGCTGTCCGTCTGTTGCCTCACTGGAGACAAAGTCAGGTTTTAGTAGTAATTTTTTACCGCCAATATGGATTACGCTCTCCTCAATTATTGAGGCTCTTCGCGCAAATTTTGCAGGCACTTTTGCAGAAAGATTAACTTCTTTTTTTGTGCCTGAAAGTTTAATCAGCGGAGTTCCCGGATTTACCGATTGACCTGGACTAACGTAAGCTCTTTGGACAACTGCACCAATTGGAGAAGAAGGGAACATTGCGGCTTCCGCATTCTTCGCTAATGCGAGCTGAAGCTTGCCGACCTCCAAAGATAAATCAAGCGCTTTAAGCTGAATATCAAGCTGTCCAATTGTTACATCTTTTTGCAAATCTGAAAGCTGAGCTAACGGCTTGTCGGAAGCTGCCTGATATTCTGCATTACGAAGACTTGATTTTAAAAGGTTGTTCCCATTCAAAAACTGGCTTTTTAATTGTTTCAAACCTTCATTGTCAAACTCCGAAAGGCTATCATCGATTGCAGAAATTATGCTGTTATTAAGATCAATAAGTGAACGAGTTTCAGAAAGCGATTTATCTATAATACTTCTCAACTCATCGCTATTGGCGTCTGACTTTCCAGCAATTTCACGTTGTTTGTTAATAAGGTTTTTTTGTTGATCATGCGTATCTTTGGCGTTTTGATATTGTAGAGCTGCTAGTTTTCTTGAGATGCTACCTGCATTTCCGCCTGCATAATTGCTGGCAAGTGATATAAGCGTTTTTCCCTGCCATACAGTATTACCCTCACTAACATGAATATATGAGACAATTCCAGGTGTTTGAGCGGCAATTGTAATAACACCAGTTTTTTCAACTTGCGCCAAGACATTTGTTTTGGCAGATTTCCCGATTCTATAGACCTCCACTTCTTTGGAAGCTTCTTCTTTTATAATCTCTGCGACTTTAGGAGCTGTGAGCGAATTTGCAAGAATTACGATAAATAGAAAACCTAACGCAATAAGAAAACTCGTAAAGGGTTTTTGTCTTGCAAAAACAACTATTCGAGCGTATAAATTACCAAGCTTATTCTTAACATTGGAAATCTCTTTTAAGTTTTTCAAACTAAATTTTTTCCGTCTTGGCATAAGATTTGGAAAATTTTCCTTGTAGGCAAAAGGCAGAAAACGAGGAAATTTCAGATTAGATTGTAGCTGTTGTGCATTCTCTTGTCAACAACTCAATCTTTCCCAAAGCTAAGCTTTTCTCGAATAAAGTCTGGGTGTTTGCCTAGATCACCTTTCAGATGTCGCTTCAAAATTACTTAAGGTTCTTCATGATGCATCTCAATGAATTCCTGCCGCCAAGTCCTAAATTTTATTGCATACACGAGTTTCGCACTTAAGTAGCAGTTAATTCATATTTCATTTGTTGAGCAATAG
>JBBTXK010000078.1:0-1421 GCA_038062315.1 Patescibacteria group bacterium | reverse complement strand
CAGGAAATGTTATTGTTGATACATCTGTTACAAGAATAGATGGACTTTATTCAGCAGATAAAAATTTCACAGTAGAAGGAACTCCAACAGGTCCTGATCCCCAGCTTGAAATCCGAGGAACTGTTGTTGCCAATGCTTCGCTTTCCACAGGATTATTTACATTCAGAAACAACAGAAGCCTAGGTGCTGCAAATAGTACTACCCCTTCTGTTGTGTTTAGAGAAAGACCTGATTTTATTGTTAACTATCCTGACTTTGTCAAACAATCAACCAGAATCTGGCAGGAGGTGGCACCGTAACAATATTACTTGCTCTCGTGCTCTACGTTCATGAAACTGAACGTAGTAACTACCCTAGAGGAAGACAAGAGAGGACTAAAAAAAACAACACGTTTATTCCATTAAGCCTTGCAATCCATCAATACTATCTAGTATTGAGAGTAAAGCAGAGGTATTTTACAATTTTCCTATGGCAACTACATACAGACTGAGCTCTTTTTGAAGTTGTATATCAAGCAATTCATTTACCTTATCGTCTATAAACCCACCAATAGGACATACACCCAGTCCTAATTCTGTTGCTAAAAGACAGAGATTTTGGACTAGATGTCCTGCCTCAATTAACATATATCTATAACCTCGATCGCCATATTTTGTATGTGTTCTGCCTAAAACGCCAGTGATTATAAAAAGTACAGCAGCATTTTTTAACCATTCTTCTTTACCAAAAGCAATGCCTAACCAATTTCTCAAGTTTTGCTCTAACAAGACTTCCAAAGAATTTTCCCTAACATTGTAATGATATAATCCATTTTTTATCCCTTTACAATTAAGTATCACAGGGTAAATTTCCAAAGGATACCTACCGCCTGCAGACGGATATGGCCTTCTGCTATCGTTTATAGACTTACCTAAGTATCTCAGTCCACATGAGACGTTCAATAAATATGAAAGCTCATCGTAAGAAATAGTTTTCCCACTGAATTTTCTTATAGAACGTCTTGAATTGATAATATTAGGAATTTTTTTATCTTTCCTAATCTCTGAGCTTAGTTCGATCCTATTTAAGCGAGGGTATGTTTTGAAGTGAATTTTAACCCATGATTCAGGTATATCAGAGAGATTTAATGGATCTAGTCTACTGTTCTTAGTCCTATCATGGAACTTTTCAGAGAGGAACAACTTTCCTTCTATTGTTTCTAAGAGTTTTTTAGTATAACTTTTTCTCATAGGAATGGATGAGGCATTTTATTTAATTGACTTTCTCTCTTAATGTTTCTAGCAAGCTTCATTTTGATAGGCGCCTCATACAACCTTCTACCCCCAAAATATGGGTATTGCTCATCCAAATATAACGGGTGCAGTTGATGTGACACGACATCTCAATTGTCCCCACTTTGCGAACTCTAAAGTGTCCAAACT
>JBBTXK010000077.1:0-1071 GCA_038062315.1 Patescibacteria group bacterium | reverse complement strand
CAATAGGAGTAGGTAGCGGAATGTTAGCACTGTCTTCTTCTGGATGTGTTTCTGAATTTGATACAGTTTCTGATTGAGCACGCATAGCAAAGGGAAACACTAGAGTAGGAATCACTAAGAGAGTAAAAGTTAATAAAGATGTAGTGTAAAGAGTTTTTATATTCACAATATAAAATTAGTATAGCTCATTATTTTACATTGTCAATAGACCTATAGATCAATTTTTATTGTAAAGCAAAGTCTCAGTTTTCTTTGCTTAAATTCGACTGAGGTATAATGATTTATTAGGACTAAATTTGTAATTAGGATTAACTTTAAGTATAATAAGTGTCTAAAAAATAACCACAAGTTACTTATGTCAAAATGAAAAATCTCACACTTGACAATCTCTTTCTCTTTTTATTAACTGTTACACTGCTTTACTTGACCTTACATATTCCACAAACTATCTATCGCGAAGAGGATTTTCGTCATGTTGAACTGGGGTTACCCTTTCACTTTATTGTCCAGGATCAGGGCATTACACCTCCGTTACCTTGGCAAACATCCCTAGAATCTATACAGGAAAATCCCATAAAGATTATTTGGCTTCAATTTTTCATCGACATCATATTAGTGTTTGGACTATTGAAGTTCTTAGCGGGATTTTATTATCTTAATAGAATGATAAAGTTTATGCAGTACACACTTCCTCTTGGATTATTTCTATTCTACTTTCTAGCTATCTTGTTAATCATAATTAGAAGCATATGTTGTACGCCAGAAATACACCTAGTTGACCCGGCCCAAGATCAGAACTTCAATCACGATTAACTGCCTCCGAAAAGGCGTTAGTGGTTTGAAACTAATACTTCGAATAATACAAAAAGCGTTTTGGCCGGGCATCGGTGGAGGTATGCAAAGATGCTGTAAAAAGCCTTCTCCCCCAAATCCCAAAGGATCAAAGACCACAGTTGCTACAATAAGATCTAGGAGGAATTGATTATTTCGTCTCAATGTCCATCGTAAGTTGCTGGTATGTGACACGACATCTCAATTGTCCCCACTTTGCGAACTCTAAAGTGTCCAAAC
>JBBTXK010000076.1:0-12984 GCA_038062315.1 Patescibacteria group bacterium | reverse complement strand
ATTTTCAACTTCCGCATCAGGCTCAAAACCGGGAATATTTTTTTGATTCTCAGCAAATCTTCCTCTTTTCACCCAAATGGTAAAGACCTTTTTTTTCACTCTTTTTGCCATATATAATATTCCCAAATGATCATCAATTAAATATAGACTATGTGTTTTGTACCTTTTAATTATATTTGACAATTCCCTATCTTTGAAGACAAAAATATAAATATGTTCTTTATGCAAAAAGTCTTCAATTTCTTTAATCTTTTTTCTTTGAAAACGATCGTATCCTGTCGAAAAAATACCGATTCTTAATAGTTTATTTCTCGACAATAAATTCAAGACTTGTTTTGTTTCTTTATACATATTTCCTCGAAAAGTGCTTTCCTTGAAGATCAACTTTCCTAACTGCGAAGGCGAAGTGATTAGATTAAATTCCGAAACTAAATCCCGCACAAAAAGCCTCTGATTAAAAAACCCATTTATACGTCTTGAGGCAGCGTAGAGATCTCTTATTTTATCTTCTACATCATTTGTCTTCTTATGCCCTACAGCTTTTACTGTTTCTAGAAAAATTTTCTTTTTAAATTTTTCAGCGTCAAATAATGTATAGTCAATATCAAAAAGGACAATTGATTTTTTATTCATTTGTTATAGTTTTATTGAATAAAGATTGGTGTTGCGCTTTTCAAAACCAAGGGACCTGTAAAGTCTATTTGCAGCTTCTCTTTCAGGACGAGAGGTAAAATTGAGAGACAAAACACCGTGAGCTTTTGCACTCTCCATTGCATAATTGATGAGTTTTGTTGCAACACCTCTATTCCTATATGCCTCATCAACAACCAAATCTTCAATCCACCCTTTTTTCCAAACTGGTATCCTATAGACAATAAGCGTTAACATACCAACTGTCTCCTTGTTGTCCAATCTTCTTGCAACAAACAAATGATTCGCTGGCGAAGCAATCATGTTTTCTACATCTACCCTTGTAAGAGGAGTCGCCTTATCATCTAGTTGCTTCAAGAGCTTATTTATTGCTGCTGTTAGTTCCAAAGAAAATTTTTGGACTTTCTCAATACAAAATTCCATGTTTTATTTTGATTGCAAAAATAATTTATTTGCCTCTTTTAACTCCTCCATAGTATTTATTCCTCGCCAAGATATTTTACCGGCGTTTAATGTTTCAATTTTTTCTTTATTGTCTATAGCAAGACCAACCAAACTCGTTAAATAATATTCTCCAGTTGTTGGACTTTTTTTTATCTTTCCTAAATATTTACGCAAAAAATCAACTCTAAAAACATAGCAAGCCGGATTTACTTCTTTTATACCCTTTTGCCCTAACGTTGCATCCTTTTCTTCAACAACTGCAACGACTTTTCCATTACCATCCCTAATGACCCTACCAAGTCCATTCGGACTATCTAGTTCAATTGTCAAAAAAGTAAGAGATGATTCCTTTTCATTGTGCTTTTTTAAAAGATTCTTAATTGTTTCTTCTCTGTAAAACGCCGAGTCATCTCCGTATAAAATCAGGACATCCTTTGGATCTTTTGGTAAATATTTTAAAGCACAAGAAACAGCGTCTGCAGTGCCCAGCTGTTTTTTTTGTTCAGCAAAGACAACTCTGCCCTTTAAAATCTCCATTACTGATTTTTTGGCAAATCCAACAACCACAATAATCGGGCTGGTCTTTAAATTATCCAAAAGATCTACCGTATGCGCAATCATTGGCTTGTTGCCCAAAGCAAGAGCAACTTTATTAACGCTTTTCACGTTTATCCTTTTTCCTTTGCCTGCTGCCAAAATAATAGCCGCTAAACTTTCCATTCTTAGTTCTTAATTCTTTTTATTCGTGCTCCCAAAGACCTTAGTCTTTCTTCAAATTTTTCATATCCTCTGTCCAAATGCTCAACCCCAAAAACAACACTTTCACCCTGTGAAGAAAGAGCTGCCAAAACAAGAGTAGCCCCGGCCCTAAGATCTGATATCTCAACAACTGCATTGTGAAGTTTTGTTTGGCCTTTTACTCTTATTGCATGGTAATAATCCGGAACTCGATCAGCAAGATTAAAGTTGTAAATCTTCTCTGGGTCATCTATTTTGGGATTAAAAAAAGATATGCCTGCGCCCATTTTCCTAAGCTCTTTTACATATCCAAATCTGCTTTCATATATCGTCTCATGAATCATCGATTCGCCTAAAGCCTTCGTCATAAGAACTGCCCACGGCCCTTGCCAGTCTGTCATAAATCCCGGATAAAAAGATGTACTTACGTCTGTTTTTCGAAGGGGTCCTTTATAAAAAAATCTTATTCCGTCTCTTCTTCTCTCAATGCCTCCTCCCGCGCTTTCTAACTTTTCGACAAGAGCCTCAAGATCAACACTATGAGCATCCTTCACAAATATGTCGCCTTTTGTAAGAATTGCAGCAATTGCAAAGGTTACTATTTCGTTCCTATCGGGACCGATTGTAAAGGTTGCACCATGCAGTTTACTAACGCCATCTATCGTTATTTCTCTTCTTCCTGTTCTCGCAATCACAGCTCCCATTGCAGTCAAAAGATTTATGAGCTCATCGATTTCAGGCTCCTCCGCCGCATTCTTAAGAACCGTTTCTCCGTTGAAAAGAGTAGAAGCAAGAATCATTATTTCTGTTCCTGTATGAGTACTCTTATCAAATTTATGGATAACTTTTTTCCACTCTTTTTCCTTGTTTTCATCTCTTCTAAGATAGAAGTATCCGTCTTTGCTGTTATATCTGACATTTACTCCCAATGCCTTTATCCCTTTTATCGTTCTGTCAATAGGCCGTGCTCCTATTCTACAGCCTCCTGGATTGGGGATAACAGCAAATCCCATTCTTGCCAAAAGAGGAGCCATAAACATAGCAGATGTTCTTATTTTTGCGCCTTCATCCAAGGAAATCTTTTTCTTTTTGAATTTTTTCATCTGAACAGTTGCAATGTGATCTTCTATTCTAACTTCTCCGCCAAGCTCACGAATTATTGCAACCATTACCATAAAATCCGATATCAATGGAATATTTTTTATAATTACTTTCTCGTCTGTCAGACAAGCGGCAACCAATGCCTTTAGGGCAACATTTTTTGCCCCAGATACAAAGATATTTCCCTTTAACTTCTTTCCGCCATTTACAATTAACTTCTCCATATATCCTCCCGTGTCATCCTGAACTCGCCTAAATGTCATCCCGAATTTATTTCGGGATCTCGTTTCTTCAAGAACTAGATGCTGAAACAAGTTCAACATGACACTGAAGAATTCGGCATGACATTAACGTAACTTTAATTTTTCATTTATCTTATATACATCTCCCGCCCCCATAGTTATAACAATAGTATCTTTTCCGTACTCTTGTTCGTTGATATATTCTACCACACTTGAAAGTTCAGGCAAAAAATGAACAACATTTTTAGTGAATTTTGCTGTTTCCTTTGCCAAAAGCTCCGATGATACACTTGGATCTTTTTTCTCGCGAAGAGAAGAAAAGATATTGGTCAATATAAGATCGTCAACATCAATAAATGATTTAGAAAATTGATCGAACAAAGATTTTGTTCTAGAATAGGTATGCGGCTGAAAAATACAAACTATTTTCGATTTAGGAAAATTTTGTCTAAACGCCCTTAGGGTACTTCGTATTTCTGTTGGATGATGAGCATAATCATCAAAAAGTTTTGCCCCGGATTTAAGTATCCCAACAAACTCCGATCTTCTTTTCGTACCCCTAAACGCTAACAACCCTTTTTTTATATTAAAAGGGGAGAGACCTAGAGTGAGTCCTACAACAAAAGATCCTGCCGCGTTGATGGCATTGTGCTGTCCAAAAACATTTAATTTCAAACTTGTTTTTTTACCAAAACTGTCAATTTGAAAACTCGTTTTTCCTTCTCTAAACTTTATGTTTTTTACAACAAAATCGTTTTCAGGAGAAACTCCATAGGTAAAAACTTTTCCAGCGTAGCTTTTTAGAAGTATGTTTACCTGCGGACTGTCCTTTGATGTAACAAGAGTTCCATTACTGCCAAGTTTTTGTGCAAATTTTTCGCAGGCAATTCTAACATCTTCAATAGTCTTATATGCATCAGGATGGTCAAATTCTATATTTGTAATAACTGCAACTTTTGGATTCTGCCACATGAATTTTATTGTTTTATCATATCTCGGTTCAGTCATATACTCATCCGCTTCCGAAACAAAGTATTTACCGCTACCAAAGTGCCCAGACGTTCCAAGAGACGGGATAAAACCTGTACCAACAAGAAAAGAAGGATCAAGACTGTTTTCCCTAAGAATTGTTGCTATCATCGCAGTTGTGGTCGTCTTGCCATGCGTTCCAGTCACCGAGATTCCTATAAATTTTTTCCCAAAAATCCCCCCATCCATAAAAAGTCCGACCGCCTCACCCTGCGCAATCACTTTAATCTTCTTTTTTTTTGCTTCAATAACTTCTATATTTTCAAATCCGCCATGAGCACCAGTTGTGACAACTAGATTCGGACTTTTGATATGGGTTTTTGAGAAGCCAACATCAGGTTTTATTCCAGCCATCGAAAGAAGCTCGTCTGTAATAAACTTATCTTTAATGTCTGAACCTGAGACTCTCATGCCCGCCTCTTTTGCAATAATTGCAAGAGGCGCCATACCAACACCTTTTATTCCAACAAAATGAATATAGTCAAGTTTACTCATTCTTTATTTTTCGAAGCCTCAAAGAGTTTCTAACCGCTTCGTATTCGTCCCAGGGAACCTCTCCTTTCCCATAATTCATAGACTTTTCGTGAGACTTACCAGTAACCAAAACAAAATCACCTTTCCTTGCCATCTTGATTGCTGCTTCTATAGCTTTTTTCCTATCTGAAATTTTAAACAAATATTTTTTTTCACCCTCTCCCTTTTCCCTCTCCCCTCGAGGGAGAGGGTTAGGGTGAGGGGACAATTTTGAATTTTGGATTCCTGATGATATCTCGCTCATAATCTTTTCAACGTTTTCTGAACGAGGGTCTTCTGCTGTTAAAACAATAACATCTGCATATTTTGCAGATACTCTTCCCATCAACGGTCTCTTGCTTGCATCTCTTTCTCCTGCTGATCCAAATACGTGAATTATCCTACCTCTTGTCCGCCGTAACCTTGGCGAAAGCGGACTTTTTATTGAACTTAAAATCTCCTCAAAAGCATTCGGAGTGTGCGCAAAATCAATCATAACAGTAAAAGAATCTTTATAAACAATCTCTTCTCTTCCAATTGGTGGCTTAAAGGTTAATAGTGCTTCTCTTATGAACTGATCGCTAATCCTTAACTCCCTACATGCTGCTACTGCCGCCAAAACATTATATTTATTAAACTCCCCAATTAAGTTTGTTTTAAATGGAAAAGTTTTTGGATTAACTTCCGCATTTCTTCCCATTCCATACGTAACAAACTTTTTACTTTTGAATTGTACTTTTGACTTTATCAAGTTGTACGATTCATCATCCCTATTCACCACCGCCACCCTTGCCATCTTTAACAATTTAGCCTTTGTTTCAACATAATTCTCATACGTCTTATGATAGTCCAAATGCTCGTGCGTAATATTGGTTAATACAGCAATATCAAAAGGAATGCCCCAGATTCTATTTTGATCAATTGCATGAGAAGTAACCTCCAAAATTAAATATCCTAGAGCGCGGGGAGCTTTGGCATGAGAAAATTTTTCACTAGAGTCGCCGAAGACGACCGTATCCCGAGGCGAGAGGTAGTGAGCCGCAGGGACGCTTGCGTTTGAAAAATTTTTGAATTGACGAAGCGACCTCAGCGCTTTATTGATAAACCCCTGAAGAGCCGAAGCAGAAGGAGTAGTAACATGGAATCCAACATCATAATCTTTCCCCCCAATAACCGCTCCAACAGAGCTTATCATCGAAACATTATAACCTGCTTGATGCAAAATATGATAAATAAGACTAACAGTTGTCGTCTTTCCATCAGTACCAGTGACACCAATTACTGTAAGATACCTTGAAGGAAACCCAAACCAAAGATTAGCAAGGAAAGCATTTCCAAGATGATAAATATTCTTTATTCTCTGCCACACATCCCATATTATATCACCTTAAACAAAGGTATCAAACAGGCTGTCTAGTGCCGGTAAGTTTGGGGTAACATTTCACAAGTCTTGACAAAAATTTGTCATTGCGAGCCTGAGCGAAGCAATCTCTGATGTCATTTGATACAATTTTGTCAGTAACGGTGAAATATTACCTGTACGGCGTCCAGTCATATTAAATTAGCGTAACATATCTTGCAAAGAATTTCTGAGATGCTAGAGTTAAGCCGAGATATATCCCTGGAAAAACTCACCCAAAAACCCATGCCCTACTCCCAACCTTGACGCTATAGGACTATTTAATGTATAATTTTAGGTGTGAAAGAGCTTTTGCGGGATCCACCAAATCAACAAGAAATCGCCGGTCTTAACCCAGATTCTAGTACCACTGAAAATCCAGCTATTCCTTCTGTGCTTCGCGATACGCGAGGAAGAGTTTTATGGAAACTACATGGGAATACACCAGAAGAAAATGAGCAATTGGGGATCCAAAATGTGCAGGGATTGTTCTTAGAATCACACCCAGACTTCTTAGAACACTTTCCTCTTGGAGAGGATGGAAAAATAGTCGAGGATAAAAGAGAAGAAGCGAAAATGTATATTTTGGACAAAATTCAAAATATTAAGGATTTTCTTACTGTTATAGGAAGTTCACCGCTAAGAAAAAATTCTGTGCCCTACTTTAAAGGATCACACATCTCTGTTAATCAAAAATCCTTTAGACCGTGGGGCATAAATATAGAAGAAAGAGATAGTCTTAAAAGACATAGGTCTATAGAACATATTAGACAAGAAGCAGCTGAGTTTTTAGAAAAAGAAGGCGAAATATCAGCAACACTACTGAGGAAAACAGGCAAAGTGTCTTTATTAGGAGCAATTACAACCAAATATCCAGGCAAATTGAATCAATTAAGAAAAGACCTTGAATTAGAATTTCTCCACAAACCTGATGGATATTGGACGTTTGAAACTGTAAAAGAAGAAACAATTCTTTTTTATCAACAATATAGAGATATAAGTCAAAAATTGCTATATAGAAATGGGAGAGGAGATTTAGTGAACCAAATACGCTTCCATTATCCTGGAGGTCTCTACCAGGTACAAGTAGATCTAGGAGTCAAGCCAAAACAAAGACTAAGTAAGCCCAACGGTTACTGGACTGTCGAAGTCATTTTACAAGAAGCTCTGGATTTTTATACCCAATACGGTAGTATATCCCAACAACTTTTAAGACAACACAGGAGAGCAGATTTAAAAGGTGCAATTGAACAACATTATCCAGGTAAAATGACTACGCTTAAAGAAAAATTAGGGATTACATATTCTAATCCTGAAGACTCCATCTCCCCCGACCAAGCGAATGCGGAGTTGATGAGGTTTTTGGAGGTGAGGGATGAATAGAGAAATACAAGCAAAACTAGTCCCAGTTAACGAAATTCCCACAGAGAATCTTAATATTCCAAATATAGCTCGTGATAAAGGAGGAAGAGTCCGATGGAGGCTACCAGGAAACACTCCAGAGGAAAACGAACAACTCGGCATTAGAAACATTCAAGGACTATTTTTAGAAGCCTATCCAGACTTCCTAGAGCGTTTCCCACTGGAAGAGGATGGAAAGATAGCTGAAGATAAAAGAGGAGAGGCAAAAGAATTTATCATTCAAAATTTAGGATCTACTGAAAAACTATCGATTATATCCGGATCGTTTATGAGTAAATCTAATGTACCTTACTTCAATGGTAATTTTCGTACTACTCTCACTAAATCTTTCTCTCCTTGGGGAATAAAACTTGAATGGGAAGAACCAGCACCTGAGGGATGGATAACAAATGGATCTTTAGTAAAAAAAATAGAAAAAGCTCCTCATACCATAAAAAGAATAACCGACCCGTACAAAGAATCACACCCAGAGTGGTTCAGTACATTCCTTGATTCTAGTGGTCGCCCCAATGAACATTATTCCCCAGAACTGGTAGGACAGATAATTCAAGAGACTTCAAAGATTGGATATCCACCTGAAGGATGGAAAACAAATAATACTGTGTCTGGACAATTAAATAGGTCATTTAGGCTTGTGAGAATTCTAGCCTACAAGCACAGAGAATCACACCCAGAGTGGTTTAAAGAATATCTTGATTCTGCTGGTCGAGCAAAAGAACACTATTATCCAGAATTGACTTCAGTAATCATAGAGGAGTCATCGAAATACAAATCATCCCCAGAAGGATGGGCAACGAACAATTCTTTAGCAAAGCAATTAGAAAAAGATAGTTCCACTATAAAAAGAATAGCCGATCAGTACAGAACAGATCACCCAGAGTGGTTTGGAGAATATCTTAATATTAGTGGTTTTCTAAACATGCACTACTCGCCTGAACTAGTAGAGATAATTTCCAAAGTTATTAACGAAAACCGTAAAGTAGATAATCAAACAGGTAGATTCTTCAGTGAGGATGGACGTAGCTTTATACCTCTGTCTGTTTTTTCTAGAGATACTGGAATAAATCGCAAGACGTTATCAAAACAGCTTGAAGGTATAGATTCTATAAGAGGAAGAGGAAAAAGTGGCAATGAAGTAACCTTGTACAATGAGTCAGATTTAAGATCGAGGTTTGTCTACCTTACTTCCCTACCTAAGGTAGATAAAGAAACAAAAAGATGTGTAGATGAAAATGGTGGAATCTGGACAAATATAACTACTTTACAGGATAAATTTCAGATCCACCTTGAAAGATTACGTTCTTTACTACAAGACGCAAAAACTATTTATGGTAGAGATGCAATGGGCAGAAAAACTATCTTATACAAAGAGCAAGAAGTAGAAGAAATTTTGAAATCAAGAGTGAAAGAATCAGAGCCAATCTCCCCCGAAGAAGCAAATGCGGAGTTGATGAGGTTTTTGGAGATTAAAGATTAAGTTGACACTATAAGACAGTATATGTAAGATACATTGCTATGAGCACTGAATCGTTTGAACAAAAAGACAAGGGAGTCCACACTCCAATTGACTTAAAGCAAGGAGCAATCGATCAGCTTCTGGCTTGGCCTGATTTTGCAAAAAATTACCGGTCTGCAACTAAACTACCTGCGAAGTATGCAATCGCAGCAGGACTCATTGAGGACGGAAGATATCCTGACCCCTTATCTCTTCTTAAGAACTTCATACCTTACGACCAACCAATTGATCTTGAAGAACAATTAATGGCTCTGGATGAAGCTAAACAATTTAAAGAAAATCTTGCATTAATGCTTATGCAAAAAGGGATAATTGATCCTGATTCCAAAGACGCAAAAGAAGCAGAAAATACAGTTCCACGAATTATTGATAGAGACGAAAATCTAAAACGAGCAAGAGAGGTTCTGCCTATTCATGTTATGGGAGCTCTTACCAATGCATTAATGTTTGAAAATGTAAGCGATGAAAGAAGAAAAGAAAAGCTTAGATCATGGACTACAAGGGCACTACTTCGACCATATCTAGCTGATTTATCCATAAATAGCTCAAGAGGAGGAGATATTGAGTTTAGAGACTTAGTACTTTTAATTCCTGAAAAAATTTTCCAAAATGCGGACGCCGCAACTCTGAATATAATGAGAAACTACTTTGTTAACGAAGGGATGAGATTGTTTACAGATGGGGAAGATAATGGATTTCAAAAATTACAGAAAGTAGTTCAAGAAGAAAGTTCGCAGGTTAGACAAGAATTTCTAAAAGATATTGTTAAAGAGTTTGAAGAGGTACGAGATACGCCAATATCTCCGCGTTTTAGAGATTCTGTAGAGGGATGGTTTTCGGATAGTTCCCCTTTTCCTCTTTTTAGGCAAAAGTATTTTAATCATGAGTTTCAAAAAAACAAAAAATTGCTTTTAAATGGCGACACGGGGGCAACAAAAACTGCTTGTGCATATCTTGCAACAGTAGATTGTGAAAGGGTGACAATTTTTGGTCCTGCAAAAGCAAGAAACACGTGGCCAAAAGAGGCAGATAAAATATTTAAAGAGGGTCATAAGCCTGATGTTTTCACTATACAATCCTCAAGAGATCTTGAAAACAAACGAGTAGAAACAGCGCAATATGTTTATGTGGGAAGCGAGTTGTTGGGAAGGGCGTGGAATGACACAGAATTATATGTCAGGATAAAAGCAGCATTAGTTGACAAAAGAGAAACAGATGGTGCTATTTATGATGAGTCTGACGAATTTCGAAAAGATAGTGCAAATCGAAGCAAAGTGATCAAAGGGCTTGTTGCTCAGATAAGAGATTCCAACCAGAAGAAAAACCAAGCTGATATTCCTATGGTTGCGCTAACCGCAACTCCTATATCCTCTAACCTTTCGGACCTTGATATTACTATGGCACTTCTCTACCCTGAACGGTTTGCGCTCCCAAAAAGTTATGAAGAGGGAAAGCATACGTTTAGCCATCAAGCTCTCAAAGATCCTAAAATTGCATTTTCGCTTCTTTTTGGGGAAAGACTAATGATGCAATGGACACTCGAAGACCTATTTGGAGAAAAAGCTCCTAGTTTGGAGTATAAACGTGTAAATATAACGAGAACTCCTTATGAAAATGTTCTTTATGAGTGGGTATCAAATTTACAGATAGGTACACTCACTAAGATAAGACTTTTGCGAAGTGTACTGTTAAATCCAGAGCTTATTCAAAAAACATGCAATGAGCGTGGATTAATACCTGAGCCTAAGTATGACCAAAAAGGATTAGAAAATCGTTTGCAAGAATTACATGAGGCATGGGCAAATTGGCTAATGGAAAAAAATCCAGCAATTCCTGAAGAGCCTTTTTCAGCAGACTGGATAGCAAAATATGGAGATAGTGAGTTTCTCATTCAATGTTTCTTTGACAATAAGCTAGTCAATGGTGTAGAAAGTTTGGTACAAAAATTTCCTTATATAAGGGGCTATTGGAAGGTAAAACAAGATGTTTCGGAAAAATACAAAGAGTTAAGAAAGTTTGTACAAACAAGAGTAAAGTTTGAAAATGGACATGTAGCTTCTGATTTTACTCCGGAGGAAAAAGTCTTTATTGTTGTTCCTTATCACAAAAAGGGAATCACTCGAAACCTAGAAGATCCTAATACGAAAGATGAAGACTTAGACGATAATGCATTAAGCCTGTATGAGTATTTGCTCAACGATTGGCTGCCAGGGCTTCCCAAAGACATGGCTATTAATATTGATGGGTCAAGAAGCTTTGCTTTTCGAGATAGGACAGCTGCTGACTGGAGAATGTTTGGCAAAAAGTACGCATTTGTGGTTGCGGATATGGATTCTGTTGATGAAAGTATGGATTGGGCATCAAGAGATACAGAGGAAAACAAAAATATTAAAAAAATAAATGTAATTTTCCCTTTCTGGCCTTGGGGCTATGATGAATTTAAGCAAATGTCAGGAAGATTTTTGCGTCCTGGCCAATCAAAACCAGTTGATTTTTTTATCTATGAATCTGAAAACTCAATTGATCAAGGATTTTATGACCTAGTCAGACTTAAATTTCTTCTTACGCAAATGACGCTTGCTGGAGTTGAACTGAGTAAGGAAGATCAAGAATTTTTTAGAAGCGCAACGTCTGCCAGAAAAATCCTATTGGTTGAACCTAGAGTTGGACAAGCTTTTCTTCGTGATGTTGTTAGAAAATTAAAAGGAAGCGGCGAGCAAGGAAGTATCGAAGAGCTGTCAAAACAACAGGATGGAAAGAGCAATTTTGAACTTTTTGCGCAGTTTTATTTTGATGAAGGTAGAGATGAATTTCGTATAGCTGGAAACAACGCAGAAATGGTGAAAAATATAATATTGCGGGGAGACCCAAGAAGAATATTATCTTTAGGAGCTGGTACTTGTCTTCTTGCAAGAAAAGTTAGAGAGTCCGGACATGGAGCCGAAATAGACAATGTTGATATAAATGGCGCTGCTCTTCGCTTGGCTAAGGAAAGATCTCCACAAATAGGCAATATTCTTGTTGAAAGGGCATCTAGACTCAGCTCTCAAGGAGAAACGTACGATGCAGTAGATTGTTCTTTTATGCTTCCTTGGACAAAGCTATTTTCTGAGAACGGTAAAATAAATCAAGATGTCAATGAAATAGAAAGGGTTAAGATATTGACAGAAATGAATAGAGTTCAAAAATTAGGCGCAGAAACAGTATTATCTTTTCCAGAAAGCTCCCTTGACATAGAAACATTCTCAAGATTTGTCAATGCTCTAACTTCTCATTTTGGATATCAAGTTATGGAACCCTCGGGCATTTCTTACGCTACGGATTGCAAACCAAATAAAAGAATTGGTTGGGTTATCACGCTTCAAAAAACAGATAACCCTAATTTATCTGGGCTTGATCCAACAACACTTGCTTTTGTTAATGAAGGCATAATTATTAGCAAATATAAAAATAAAAAAGATACAAAGCCAGTAGTTATCAGAACAGAATATCCAATATTTTCATCAAAAGAGTTTATTGTACATAATCCAATAACTAACGAAGTATCTAGAGCAAATAGTTTAGACGCAGAAAAAGTAATTTACGTTTCTCCAAGAGTAATGGTTTCTGAGATTAAACAAGGTTTATCGCAGAATCAGTGGGATATTTGGACAGCAGCCCGAAGAGATATAGAAAGGGCCTTGGGAAGGAATTATGAAGATGCAGAAGAAGTTCTTGCTGGATTTATTAAAAGAAGGGGCTTGGATAAGCTTAGCGAGTGGAATGCTGATGCCGTCCAAAAAATTGTTGATTCGGAATTAAACAGACTCTTAAGAGAACGCAGAAATTAATGTATAGTTTAAAGTCAAAGGGAAGGAGGTGAATTTTATGGTAAGACAAGAAGGAGAAATAAGGAGAAGTCCAGAAGAAAGAACAGCTGCTCTTTTTGA
>JBBTXK010000075.1:0-4234 GCA_038062315.1 Patescibacteria group bacterium | reverse complement strand
CTAGCAGTATTTAACGATCAATCATTTCTTAATACATTGGATAGAAAAGACATTATAAATGGACTTTTTGAAATATTAAAAATGGGTCTAATCAAAAATAAGAAGCTGTTTAATCTAATAGAAAAATATTACAAAAACTTTCTGGATAGAAAGTTTAATCAAAATACCAATCAGATAATATATCTTTCTGTATTATCTATGATGAAAGAGCTTGAACCGAATCTCTATGAGCATAATTTAAAACGCAGTGTAGATTTTGGGCATACATTTAGCACTTTTATAGAAGAGTCTAGTAGTTACGAGGTCGGTCATGGTGAAGCTGTAGGCATAGACATGCTTATTTCTTCACGCATATCTTATAAAAGAGGGGTTTTCCCTAAAAAAGACTTTTTGAGAGCATCTAATTTGATTAGCTCAATTGGCTTTCCGAAAAAATACGAGTTTACCTCTATAAAACTTCTTCATTCAGCTCTCGACTTAGTGAGAAACCACCGTGCTGGAAATCTAAATTTAGTTTTACCATCTAAGATAGGATCATGTATCTTTACGGATAAATGTACACTAGAAGAACTTAGTGAGGCAGTTACCTTTTATAATAGTTGTTTATGAATAAAAAAATCTGGAAAACTCTATCTTCGCAAATAGGATTTAAAGGGAAGTTTTTAAATGTAAGAATAGATCGAGTACGAAGAGCTGATGGGAGTATAGGAATTTATGAAATGGTTGACAAACCTGATTTCGTAATGATTATACCTAAAATAAATAGCAAATTTTATCTTGTTGAGCAATTTCGATATCCTGTTCGTTCCAGGTCCTGGGAATTCCCCCAAGGAGGATGTGAAGGAATAGGCAACATTGAGGAATGTGCAAAGAAAGAACTAGAAGAGGAGCTTGGTTTTAGAACGCGTAACTTATCTTTGTTAGGAAATCTGTGGCTGGCAGTGGGCAATAGCACGCAGGGTTGCGCAATTTATTTTACCGAACACCTTTATAAGGGAATACAAAATTTGGAGGGGTATGAATCAGATCTGGTAGCTAAGCTATTTACAGAAAACCAGATTGTCAAAATGATTCGATCAGGTAAAATTAGATCAAGTATGAGCGTTGCTGCATTTAGCTTGTACTTGTTAAACAAAAATAAAAGGTAGTCAATGTTACTGACGAGATTTATCCTATGGTAATGAAACATTTTTCTTATAAACCTTCTGACGCAGTAAAAGAATTTTTCGCTTGTTTTAGTAATAACGACAATGATTTAAAAATTTTCATTGCACCTTTTATAAATAGATATAAGTCATTTGTTTACATAGTCGATAAAAATCTTCCCAAAGAATATATGGATAAAGTGGTGGCCATTACAAGGATAAAAACAGAAGATAATGTCGTTTTTGTCGATCCATCAATGAAAAAAATTGATAGAGTTACGCCAATATGGGATTTAATGGTGAAATATGTTCCAAATGCCGCAATTGTAATAGGGGGCGGAACCGTTGGTGATATTTCTGGATTCGCGTGTGGTACGTACCAAAGGGGGATACCCAGAATCTACTTTCCTACAACTGTTTTGTCTATGGTAGATGGTTCAATAGGCGGAAGAAACGGAATAGACCACATTGGAATAAAGAACTCTATAGGCGTAATTCATTACCCCGAAGCTATAGTAAATTATACGCCTTTCTTAAAAACATTAGATAAAGCTGAGTATTACTCCGGCTTTGCTGAGATAATAAAAGCAGCAGTACTTTATGACGAGTCATTTTTCGTACAGCTAGAACAGTTTTCTCAAAGTCTAAGTAAGTATCAATACGATAGTCAAGAAACTCTCGATATGTTATATAAATCATCTCTCATAGAAGCTAATATCTGTGAAGAGCCTAACAACAAAAGAAGAAGACTACTTTATGGACATACAATAGGGCATGCATATGAAATGCTAACACAACGCCATAAAAGACATGGAGACAGTGTCGCAATCGGAATGTATATAGAAAGTGCCATATCAGTACTACTTGGATTTTTGAATAAAAAAGAATGGATTAGATTGGAAAGACTTTTAGTTAATCTTGGGCTTCCAAAAGATCTACCATCAAATACCAATTTAGATGAATTTCTGGCAAAAATGCTTAAGTACAGAAGACTGGTTGATGATGAGAACTATTTGTTCTCGTTACCTGATAGAATCGGACACGTAAACAACCAAGAAGGATCGTGTTTAACGCCAATTAGAAAGAGCAAAATGAAAGCGATTCTTATAGATACTCTGTCTTGGATAAAGAAAAATTCGCATGTCCAGCATTACATTCGTTCTATCGACTAAAAAATTCTTTTTTTTATCTCTTCTCCTCCGCTGTTTTTAGAGTAAAACTAAATCTAGAACCTTTTCCTTCTCCTTCAGACTCAGCCCAAATCTTTCCTCCATGAAGCTCTATCAGTTTCAGTACCCTATATTCTAGAGTAAAATATTGATTTAATAACTTAATCCACTATTGCTTGCTGATTTACGGTGATTTCGCAAAAATAAGGAGTCTAGTTACAAAATAATACGATATTAAGTATGACTTAAAGCCTCTTTAAGCATTAGGTAGTCTACTTCAGTAAAAGATTTTATAACCTTATCTGCTTGCTTTAACTCTATTTTTGTATGTGTAGTTGTTATGGCAATAACCTTCATGCCTGCTTTTTTTGCTGCCATCACTCCCTGTATTGAATCTTCAAATACAACGCAATCGTTTGGATCTACTTTCAGTTTTCCTGCTGTTTTTAAATAAATCTCTGGATATGGCTTGCCTTTATTCACATCTTGAGCAGTGACTATAAGCTTAAAGTGTTTTCTTATTTTAGTCTTATCTGTTACGAAATCTACATACCTTGCCCTAGAACTTGTTGCAATCGCCAAAGAAATTTTGTTCTTGTTCAGTAAAGCTAATAGTTTTTTCAAGCCACCTGGTAGTTTTAATTTTGTCTTTATCATTTCGATCGCAATATCAATCCTTTCTGACGCTAATTGATTTAGTTTGTCTTCAGTAAGCTGATTTTTGTATAAATATTTCAATGTATCTTTAGCGGTTCTTCCAAACACTTTCTGTCTATAATCATTTTTCGTTAGATTAAGCCCGTTTTTTTTGCAAAACTGACGCCACGCTTTTTGGTGTATTTTCTCGTCGTCGATTATAACTCCGTTTAAATCAAAAATCACTGCTCTCAACATAAATAAATTATATCAAATATCACAGTGTGTGCCTTAAGGAATATGCTAGGTAATTAATAATTAAGTTATAATATGGTAAATATGCAAGAAGGAAGATTGAAAATTAAAACTAAACTAGGAATTCTAACTGAAATTATCAATGGAAACTTGGATAAAAAGACTTCGCAAGGTGCATTGGTACGGATACTAGAGGATAAAAATAAAAAGAAATACGTTATTAAGTCTGCCAAAAAGACATCAAGTTATAATCTCCTTCTGCAACAGATTAAGCGAATGCGGATATTACGAAATTCAGGAGTAAATATTATACCAAAATTATTAGAATTTTCAGTTAACAAGAATCAAGCTTATTATATTATGCCATTTATAAAAGGTGTATCTGGCTATCAAAAATATGTGCAGGAAGTCAAAAGTGAAATTGAATTTAAAAATCGATTTAATGACTTGATAATGCAACTCAACAGTCGTTTATGGTCAAAAGGTAAATTTTTTTATGAAGACCATTATTTCTCGAGAAGACAAAACTATGTAGTTGATAGAGGCATGAAAGATATAGAAGAATTTATAAAAATTTATCCATTGTTTCAGGATAAATTGATAATAAATGGAGTCGCAATATACAGCTTAAAAACTCTTTTTCTGCAAATTAAAAGCGCTCTTACTTTTCTGGACGATCTATTTAAAAATACAAAAATTCCCCAATTCACTCATGGAGATCTTCACCTAGATAACATACTTGTTCAAGCTGACGGCAAAATTACAGTCATAGATATCAATGAAAACGAACAAAGAAAAAACAATAGCATAGAATTCGAGCTTGGAAGGCTCATGATGAGTTTTTATCGAGAAATCATAACAAACAGACATTACGAAATTACAACTGAAGGTGTCAACGATTTTCGAATAAAGTTACATAAAAAAGGCCTTAAAATTTTAAATCTGCGTTTTAAAGCATATGAAGAAATTTTCCAAAATAAAAACCTGACATATTGGTTCCATGACAAAGAGAAATCCTGCAAAGTAATT
>JBBTXK010000074.1:0-6176 GCA_038062315.1 Patescibacteria group bacterium | reverse complement strand
GCCAACCTGACGCGCGACAAAAATACTTGGGACATTTTACTATTGATGCAGGCGCAGATCTAGTCATCGGCAATCATCCCCACTGGATTCAGCCGATTGAAATTTATAAGGGGAAATTAATTACATATGCTCATGGAAATTTTGTCTTCGATCAGGAATGGAGTCTTAAAACCAAACAAGGTGTGGTTGGCAAATATACTTTTTATGACAACAAATTAATAGATGCTGAGTTTGTTCCCCTGAAAATCGAGAACTATGGCCAGCCTTATTTTTTAAGCGGCAATGAAAAACAAAAAA
The DNA here is from genome assembly GCA_038062315.1 of Patescibacteria group bacterium. Taxonomy (GTDB): domain Bacteria; phylum Patescibacteriota; class Microgenomatia; order Levybacterales; family UBA12049; genus JACOXT01. The sequence goes on along the minus strand of JBBTXK010000074.1, from coordinate 5,879 downwards.
TATTGGATGAAATGAAAAAGGAAAGTTTGAAACTACAGTCTGATATAATGCCAGAGGGTAGTTGAGATATTGATTGATGAATTATGGGAGAATTGAAAGATAGCGTGAAAGAGTTGAAAACCTCAGTTCCATTCGAAGGTTATCCGGGTAATCAGATAAAAGATGTTTGTCAAAAAATCTGCAGCAATCTATAATGGTTATCTACGAGCGATATAAAAGGAGATAAGCCTCAATTAGACGAATCTCAGGTTGGTTCACGAATTTCTAGATTTAATCGATGGCTGAAAAATTTTGGTAGACGCGAGACTGTTACTGTTGTGAATCAGGAAAAGAGTAAGGTTCCGCCGGCAATTAATATTGCTGGTATTCTTGATGAAAAACTTAGAGAAAAAGAAAGTTCTATAACTCCTCCAGAAAGTAAAGCAAGAGGAGTACTGGCTCTTCTAGACACAAACGAGAAGGTACCTGTTGGATTCTTTGAAACTATTCAGGAAAAAAATCCTGACGGATATATTGTTGGGGTTGGCGTAGGAAATGTTTTTTCACTTCTTAATTGTTTTCAAGAACGGAATCCACCAAGGGGCATGGTTCTTGTAGATATTGATCCAAGAGTAGTTACTATAGGCAAGATACTTGTAGATAGCTTGAAGCAGGCCGAAACTCCTTCAGATTTCGTAAATGATTTCTTTGGGCTACCAAAGGATAAGCTCGAAGCCCGCATAAGAGAAACCATCTCAAAGGAAAAAAATGTGGTTTTAAGACAGAGGCTTGAGAAAATTCCCTCGCAAGAATGGGAAAGGACAATAAAGGCAGTTCAAGGGTGGTCGTTTCTTACCCCGGATTTTAAAAGTGGGGTACAGGAGAAAGAATCATATGATGGTGCAATGACAATGATTAATAAGTTTGATGTATTTAGAGAAATGGCAAGGTCAAATAATATCGCAGTGATTTGCTCTGATTTCACAAATCTAGACCTTATTGTTTCTATACAGGATTTACCTGGGTTTAGGGAATCAAGAAATATTATCTATATGTCTAATATTGTGGATCATATCGCACGACCACAAGGCGTTAAATTTATAGATGTATGGAATAAAATGGAGTCATTGGTAGCTTATGGAAGAGAATCACATAAAAGTATATTTATCGATACATTACAAAATCTCAATTATTTTTTGAGGGTAGGATATACGATGCCAATGTATGAAGAAGAAGATGTTGAGTTTAGAGATGTTAAAGATAGGTCTAATGCGCCAGAAGGATTGATATTTGGTAGATGATTTTCTTGAAGTAAATTTAGATTCGTGGTAATATTATAGCAGAGAAAATTACTTATGGCTAAAAAGATTTCTCAAAAGATTTTAAAGTATACTGCGATTTTTGAACCAGCGCAAGAAGGTGGATATGTTGTTAGCGTGCCTGCTTTGCCTGGATGTGCGACTCAAGGAGAAACGTTTGAAGAAGCTTCCGAAATGATTAAGGATGCTATAAAAGGATATCTGGCAGTTCTTAAAGATGAAAAAGAAGAGATTCCACAAGAGACAGAAGACGTCGTGATTGCTAAGGTAAGTGTACCAATGCCTATTTCTTCACAAATTTAATGGCAGCATTTAAACCAAGAGAGGTTATCTCAATTTTGCAAAAATTGGGCTTCATACGCAAAAGACAAACAGGTAGTCATGTAATTATGTACAACTCAAACCCACAAAGAACTATTCCTGTACCAATGCACGCAAAGGATATTAAGAAAGGATTGTTAAGATCAATTATTAAACAAGCTGAATCAACAGAACAAATATTTTTGAAACTTAAATAATAATTCACAATATGGAAGATTTAAAAGATAGGATTAATAAATTGCTGGAAAAGTTTGATATTGATAAAAAAAGACAGGAAATTCGTCTTATTGAGGCAGAAAGCGCAAAGCCTGAATTTTGGCAGGATCATAAAAAAGCCTCTGGGAAAATGAAAGAGCTTTCTGATCTTCAGGGAGAGATTGTAAAGATTGAAGAGCTTGAACAATTAGTGGCTGATCACCAATATGAAAAAGCCCAAGACTTACTTTCGGAGCTTGAAGTTTTTCTTTATCTATCAGGACAGTATGATAAAAATTCCGCGATTTTATCCATTCACGCAGGTCAGGGAGGAGTTGAGGCAATGGATTGGACGCAGATGCTTTTTAGGATGTACGCAAGATATTTTGAGAAAAAAGGATGGTCGGAGGAGTTGATAGAGGAAACACCAGGCGAAGAAGCTGGACTAAAAAATGTTACAGTTGATGTTGATGGGAAGTATGCATATGGGTATCTTAAGCATGAGGCTGGCGTGCATAGATTAGTTAGACAATCTCCATTTAACGCAGACAATCTAAGGCAAACATCTTTTGCTCTTGTTGAAGTTCTGCCTGAAATCACAGAAGGAATTGATGTTGAATTAAAAGAAGACGATTTAGAATGGGATTTTTTTAGAGCAGGAGGCCATGGTGGCCAAAATGTAAACAAAGTTTCAACAGCGGTTCGTCTCAGACATAAGCCAACAGGAATTGTTGTCACCTCTCAATCTGAAAGATTTCAAGGGAAGAATAGAGAATATGCGTTGAGAGTTTTACGAGGAAAACTTTGGGTGCTTCACGAGGAGAAGCGAAAAAAAGAAGAGCAAAAATTAAAGGGAGGTTACAAAACCCCGGGCTGGGGCAATCAAATCCGCTCTTATGTTTTGCACCCATATCATATGGTTAAAGATTTACGGACGGGCTTTGAAACTTCCAACACAGATGCGGTTTTGAATGGAGAGCTGGATGGGTTTATAGAAGAAGAGTTAAGACTTTTGGGAATTTATTAATGCATGTGCAGTTTTTTGCTGTTGAAACTTTAATTTCGTGATATAATTGTGGTATGAATGATACGAAGAAAGCAAAAATGATTCTGTCTATAGAGAAACTCCGTCTTATTGAGAGCGAACTATTTCGTCTTGCTTCTAAATATGGTGTAAAAACGCTTGATGACTTAGATAGACTTGTGGTTAAGGGCAAACTTTCCGAAGAGGCTATAGGAGATGATTTGTTTGTCTTTGACAATCTCATTTCCGAAAAAGAAAAAGTAGAAAAGGAGCTTTATAAACTCAATATTAAAAAAGGGAACGTATGGAAAAGTTTGCAGCATTTGCTCGAATTGCCGAAGTTGAGTTCTCGGATATAGTTCTTTCTACTCAAGACTTAGATCATAAATTAAGAATCTACTTAAAAGATAAAAGTTTCATAGATTTCTTCTATACAACTAAGCTTAAAATTCAACGGTTTTCTATTCATTGGGAGAAAACGCATATTGATAAATCAATATACAGACTTGATAATACCCCAGACAAAAAATGGAGCAAAGTTCCTACGTTTCCTATTCATTTCCATAACAAAACATATAATCAGGTAGAAGCTGCTCCATTTCCTTTGGACCAAAAAACTTCATTTAAGAGTGTATTCAGAAGATTCTTAATTTTTGTTGAGAAACAAACTAAAAGTAGGAAAGAATATGAATAAACGAGTTTTTATCATTCATGGTTGGGAAGGGAGCCCAGAGAGTTCGTGGCGGCCGTGGTTGAAGAGAAAATTAGAAGAAAAAGGTTTTCAAGTTGTTGTGCCGCAAATGCCGGATACTATGAATCCAACTATGGATAAATGGGTTTTGTATCTGGCAAAAACAGTAGGAACTCCAGATAAGAATTGTTATTTTGTTGGTCATAGTTTAGGGTGCATAACAATTCTTCGTTATTTAGAAACATTAAAGGAAGGTCAAAAAGTTGGCGGTGCTGTATTTGTTGCTGGGTTTAGTCATGATTTAGATTTCGAAGACTATAAAGGTGAGCTATCAAGTTTTTTCCAAACTCCAATAAATTGGGAGAAAATTAAAAAGCATTGCAATAAATTTATCTCCATCCATTCAGACGATGACCCATATGTTCCGATAAGGCATAATACCCTTTTTAAAGAAAAACTGGGTGCTGAATCAATAATTATGCATAATATGAAACATTTTAGCGGAGATGACGGAATTAACGAGCTTCCTATTGCATTAGAATCATTATTAAAAACTGCAAAATAAATATGACAAAACTTGTTTCGACTAATCCTGGAAAAAATTATAAAAAACTTGGCGAAGTGAATATTTCAACCAAAGACGATATTAGAAATAAAGTAAAGAAAGCTAATTTGGCTAAAAGAGAGTGGAAAGATTTAGGAGTTGATGAAAGAGTAAGGTTTATAAGACGTGTAGTTGATAAACTCAAAGAAAATAAAGAGGAATTAGCGTTGTTAGCAACTCAAGAAATGGGAATACCAATATCCCAAAGCAGGAATGATGTAGACGATGCAATCAGATATTTTATTTGGTATTTAGATAATGCTAAGAAATATTTATCACCGGAGATTGTTTATCAAGATGATAAAATTACTCACAAAGTTTTCTACGAGCCATTAGGTGTTGCTGCTGTCATTATCCCCTGGAATTTTCCATTATCAAACTTTGTCTGGGGATGCGGACAGAATTTGATTTCCGGCAATACAGTTGTCTTGAAACATTCGGAAGAGTGCCCCTTATTTGGGAAACGCTTAGAAGAACTTATTGAAAGTTGCGGATTGCCAGATGGTGTCTTTAGCGAAGTATATGGCGATGGGAAAATTGGCGACTATTTGGTTCATCAAGATATTGGTCTTATTAGCTTTACAGGTAGTACAAAAGTTGGTAAACATTTATACAAAGTTGCTGGAGAAAAATTTATTAAAATAGTGTCGGAAATGGGTGGTTCTGCTCCAGGAATTATATTTGAAGACGCCGACCTTGAAAAAGCTTTGGAGACAACATATTACAACCGTTTTTCTAATTGTGGTCAGGCGTGTGATGCACTTAAAAGACTTATTGTTCATGAAAGCAAATTTGCTCAGGTGGCTCAAGAATTAAAAGAGCTGTTATCTTCTAAGAAAATTGGAGATTCGGAGAAAGAGTCTACAGATATTGGGCCATTGGTTGCCAAAAGACAATTAGAATTACTAGAGCTTCAAGTTAAAGACGCAATAGATAAAGGAGCAAAAATATTAATTGGCGGCAGAAGACCTAAAAATTTACATGGCGCATACTACGAACCAACAATTCTCACAAACGTAAATAGGAAAATGAGAGTATGGCAAGAGGAGGTTTTTGGGCCTGTTTTGCCTATTGTTTCGTTTAAAACTGAAGAAGAAGCAATATCTTTAGCTAATGATACGAAGTATGGATTGGGTGCTTATATCTTTACAGAAGATAAAGAAAAAGCTTTGTGTGTAGCATCACAAATTGATGCGGGAATGGTAGGTATAAACAATGCAAGTTATCTACAACCATGTAGTCCTTTCGGAGGATACAAAGATTCTGGAATTGGCAGAGAACACGGTAAGTTTGGATTTAACGAATTAACTCAAGTTAAAGTAGTTGCTTTTTGATTTGCTGCTTGACAGGATGTACATAATTCTGTAATATTTACCTATGACACATACATTACCAATTACAAAAGCAAGAGAGGAATTAACAACTCTGGTTGAAAATGCAAAAAAACGGCTGGATGAGTATGTGATTACCGTGAATGGAACGCCTGCGGCAGTTATTATTTCAGCTGCAGAATATGAGTCGTGGAAAGAAACAAATGAGATTCTTGCAGATAAAAAACTAATGAAAGCAATAAAAGAAGGCGAAGAAGACATAAAAAAAGGCCGTTATATCACGCTTGATCAGCTCAAAAAAGAGCTCAAATTAGATGTTTGAAGTTCGCATCTCCTCAAGAGCAGAAAAACAGATAAAACAAATTAAAAAGATCTATCAAACAGCTATCCTTTCTGCTTTAGAAGAACTAAGAGA
>JBBTXK010000073.1:0-5186 GCA_038062315.1 Patescibacteria group bacterium | reverse complement strand
CTCATTTCATTCGCTCGCAATGACAAAATACCATGTTGATTAAAAACTTTGATTCCCTTGCCAAAAATGAGACGAGAAAAATTTGTTTAGAGCTCATAGAAACCGCCCTCTCTTCAATCCAACCAGAAAATGTGGTTCCCAAAAACTTTTTTTTAAATGGAAATATTCTAACAATTCAAAATCAAACAATTAATCTTAAAGATTTTAAACGAATTTTTCTTTTGGGTTTTGGCAAAGGATCAGCTGGTCTTTCAAAACAAATTGAAAAAATATTAGGAGACAAGCTAACTTCTGGTTTTGTCATTGATCTCGAACCGCAGCCATTTTCAAAAATAGAATTTACCAAAGGATCTCACCCGCTGCCCTCAAAAGAAAACCTCTTGTTTACAAAAAAATCCCTAACCAACCTAACCTCCCTAACTGAAAAAGATCTCGTAATTGTGATAATCGCAGGCGGCGGATCTGCCATGTTTGTTAATCCATACAAGATAACTCTCAATAAACTGATTCAAACGAACAAGCTGCTTTTAAAATCCGGCGCAGATATTACAGAAATGAACATTGTAAGAAAGCACTTGGATATTGTCAAAGGAGGAGGACTGGCAAAATTATTTTATCCTGCACAGATCGTAACAACAATTTCTTCAGATGTTCCCGGAAATGATTTATCGACAATTGCCTCAGGTCCCACAGTAAAAGACAAAACCACCAAAGAACAGGCTTTTGAGATATTAAAAAAATACAACATTTGGGAGCAGTTTTCCGAAAGTGATTTTTTGGAAACGCCAAAAGACGAGAAATATTTTATAAATACCACAACTGTTCTTCTTTTGGGTAATCTTACTGCACTTCATGCAATGGAACAAAAGGGAAAAGTGCTGGGATACAAAACAATTATTTTAACAGACAAGTTTGAGGATGAAGCAAAATTTGCCGGCAAAAAATTAATAGATAAAACGCCACGAAACACTATGCTTTTGGCAGGCGGAGAAACAACTGTTAAAGTAACGAAAAAAGGCAAAGGCGGAAGAAATCAGGAGTTGGTATTGGGAGCGTTAGAAGATATAGATGACAATACTCTTATTGCTTCCTTTGATACTGATGGATGGGACAACACAGAATTTGCCGGCGCGATCGGAGATAAATTAACTATTCAAAAGGCTAGAAAGTTGAATATAGACCCAAAATATTTCCTGGAACAAAACGCCAGCTTTGCATTTTTCGAAAAACTCGGAGACGGAATTATCACCGGCCGCCTCCCCTCCAATGTCTCGGATTTGATGATAGTTATAAAAGGTAGTGAGACGACACCTGAGTGAGGCGACACCTGAAGGGTGATTGAGTATCGACACCTCTAAATATCCACAGATATTTACAGACAGCAGAAGTTAAGCTATACTATTCATATGAAAGCTAAAGCAAAAATCTCCATGATGGATATATTTAAAAACCCTCATTATAGAGGCAAACATGTCATTCTTGCTGCAGGAAAGATATATACCGCCAAAACTGGCGATGGGGCAGCTGAAATTTTAAGAGAAATTAGAAAAAAACATCCAAGTGTTATACCAGAAGTAGCATATCTCCCCAAAGCTCATTCTCTTATTCTATGGCTGTAAAATTTGCCTTTGAAAATGTAGGAAACACCTTCTTTGGTGCTGTGCACAGACCAATTGCTAAAGTCTTCCTGCAGTCTTTAAAAAATAACATTTGGACTAGTACATGGATGGTTGTTGACACCGGAGCAGATTTTAGTATATTACCACGATATCTTTCTGAAGACTTAGGGGTTTCTTTAGAAAAAGATTGCGTAAAGGATACAACGACTGGAGTCGGAGGACAACAATCTCTATATTTATGCAAAAAGAGAATTAAAGCCAAACTTGGCACTCACGAAAGAGATGTACCGCTTGCTTTTCTAGATAGTAACGAACTTCCCGCTCTTCTTGGACGACTAGGATTCCTAGAAACATTTAGTACCGAATTCCTCAAAAATCATTTTGTGGTATTTAAAAACTGATTATTGAAACCAAAGTAAAAAGAATGTTAATATAGATTAATGGCAAGTGAACTTAATGATGAGAAATTAAAAGACCTCAAGCTCAAGGCAAATCAAATTAGACAATTAATAATAACTACTCTTTTGGAAGCTGGATCCGGCCATTCGGCAGGGCCTCTTGGAATGGCAGATATTTTTACTGCATTTTATTTTCATATCTTAAATCATGATCCAAAAAATCCAAATTGGGAAGACCGAGACAGATTAGTTTTATCCAATGGCCATATTTGTCCTGTTCAGTACGCAACATTAAGTTTGGCTGGCTATTTTCCAAAAGAAGAGCTGAAAACTTTAAGAAAGATAAATTCTAGACTACAAGGCCATCCCCATCGAGCCTCTCTGCGAGGACTCGAAACAACTTCAGGGCCACTTGGCGAAGGACTCTCTCAGGCAATTGGAATGGCACTTGTCGGAAAATTAGACAAGAAAAATTATCGCATTTATTGCCTGACATCTGACGGAGAACACGAAGAAGGAAATACATGGGAAGCAGTTATGTTTGCGGCAAAGAATAAATTAAATAATTTAACCCAAGTAATAGACCGCAATTATATTCAAATAGATGGCAACACAGAAAACATTATGCCTCTTGATCCTCTGAAGGAAAAGTATGAATCATTCAACTGGAATGCGATAGAAATAGACGGCAATGATATCAAGAGTTTTATCGAAGCTATTGAAAAAGCAAAATCCGTGCCAGACAAACCAACTATAATAATTGCCAGAACAATCCCAGGAAAAGGAGTAAGTTTTATGGAAAATGACTATCATTGGCATGGCAAACCCCCAAACAAAGAAGAAGCGGAAAAAGCATTAAGTGAATTGGAAACACTAAGAAGTAAATTGACCTAATTAACCTAATTGATCTAATTTCTAAGTTGGGACTTGGGATTTTATTAGGTCGATTAGAAATTAGTAATTATGAATTTTATTTATGCTAAATCCTGATTTAAAACTAAATCCAAAACTTTTTGACCAAGACGTTGAAGTAAAACCAACACGCGCTGGCTATGGAGAAGGGCTTTTGGCGCTTGGTGAAGAAAATCCTAAGGTTATCGCACTTTGCGCAGATCTGACTGAATCAACATATGCTCATCTTTTTGCGGAAAAATTCCCTGATCGTTTTTTTCAATGCGGAGTTGCCGAACAAAATATGGCAGCAATTGCCGCTGGTCTTGGAGTTTCTGGCAAAATTCCCTTCATGTCTTCTTATGCGACTTTTTCACCTGGCAAAAACTGGGAAACTATCCGAACAACCATTATTTATAACAATTCCAATGTAAAAATTGCAGGCCACCACTCTGGAATTATGACTGGTCCTGATGGCGCTACTCATCAGGCAACTGAAGATATAGCAAGTATCCGCTCCTGGCCAAACATAAAAATTTTTGTACCCTGTGATTCAATAGAAGGAAAAAAAGCTACCATAAAGTCAGCAAGTATCAACGGTCCTGTTTATCTCAGATTTAGTAGAGACAAAACACCAATTATGACAACTGATGCGACTCCATTTGAAGCTGGAAAAATATCAGTATTTTGGGTATCGGAAAACCCTGTTGCAACTATTTTCTCAACCGGTTATATGACTTACTATGCCCTTCTTGCAGCAAAAGAATTACAAAGAGAAAATATACAGGTTGTAGTCGCCAATGTCTCAACTATCAAACCCTTGGATCAAAAAAATATTCTTTCACTAATTGAAAAAACAAAGTCCGCTGTAACGGTTGAGGATCATCAAGTTGCAGGAGGATTGGGAGGAGCGGTTGCAGAATTGTTGGCAAGAACCTTACCCTCGCCAATAGAATTTATTGGACTTCAGGATACATTTGCCGAATCAGGAAAACCAAAAGAGCTGATAGAGAAGTATGGTATGGGAGTAAAATCAATAAAGGAAGCAGTTAGAAAAGTAATAGAAAGAAAATAGAAATAAGGGGTCATCCTGAATTTATTTCAGGATCTCGGTTCAAACGAGATTCCGAAACAAGTTCGGAATGACATCATTACCATATGGACAATAATCTTCTCGAAAAACTTAAGAAAATCATCAAAGGTGATGTCTTAAACGATGACCAAACCCTTGCCACTTACTCCCACGATGCTAGTCTTTTTGAGGTAAAACCTCAGGTTATCGTTTTCCCCAAAGACGAAGAAGACGTAGAGAACTTGGTAAAGTTTGTAAATAAAAATAAAAAAAATAGTCCAAACCTTTCTCTTACCGCCCGCTCTGCTGGAACAGACATGTCAGGCGGTTCGATAAATGACTCTATTATTGTCGCATTTGAAAAATACTTTAATCACACTCCAAAAATTCATGACAATATGGCAACAACAGAACCTGGAGTTTTTTACCGCGATTTTGAAAAAGAAACTCTAAAACATAATCTTATTTTTCCATCATATCCTGCTTCTCGTGAAATTTGCGCGATGGGAGGAATTGTGAATAACAATGCAGGAGGGGAGAAGTCATTGCACTATGGCAAGACAGAAAAATATGTCAAAAGAATCAAAGTTGTCTTGGCTGATGGAAATACTTACGAGCTAAAAACTCTATCTCAAATAGAACTTGAGAGGAAGATGCTTTTGAAAACATTTGAAGGAGAAATTTATAAAAAAATATATAAATTAATTACTGATAATTATAACGAAATCATGAAAGCAAAACCCCAAGTGTCCAAAAATTCAGCAGGGTATTTTCTGTGGAACGTTTGGGACAAGGACAAAAAAATTTTTGATCTGTCAAAATTATTTGTTGGATCCCAAGGAACACTGGGACTTCTCCTTGGGGCAGATATTGAGCTTGTCCCAATACACAAGCACCGTCAAATGATGATTATTTTTCTTGAGGATTTTTCTCATCTGAATCAGATCATTAAAGAATCTTTATCTTTAAATCCGGAAAGTTTCGAGGCATATGACGACAGTACTCTTAAACTCGCGCTAAAATTCTTCCCTGAATTTGCAAAACTTTTGGGAACAAAAGGAATAATCCAAACAGCAATAGGTTTTATTCCGGAGTTTCTTATGATTCTTTTTGGCGGTTTGCCAAAGCTGGTTCTTCAGGTTGACTTCACAGGAAATGACGAAGAGGAGTTGAGACAAAAAATCCAAAAACTTAAAGAGAAACTTG
>JBBTXK010000072.1:0-8154 GCA_038062315.1 Patescibacteria group bacterium | reverse complement strand
GTTTCTATGGTTTTTATTTCCTTTTTATCCATTCGCCAAGTCCTCCCAATCCCATAATCTTATATTGCTGTATGATACCAAAAATAGTAAAGGTATTCCAGTACAAAGAAAGTCCGATTGGCAATGTGTAGGAAAAAAATCCTATCATAACCGGAAATATGTACATAGACTGCGTTTGAAATGAGGCTGCAAAATCACTAGCGTCTTTTGGCGACTCTTTGTTTTCCTTTTTAACTACTGCGATTGCTTTTTTGGGAGGAATAAGCATTTTAGACAGCACAAATTGAAAAAAAGCAGTAAGAGCAGGAACAATCAAAATTATTGGACCGACGCTTGTGAAAAGCTTGGACGGCATATCTCCAAGAGAAACACCGAAGAAATAAGAATCCCAAGAGCTGTTAAGTTTCAAAAAATCAAAGTAAACTATTTTGTTAATCTCAGAAACCACAGCATTGGGCTTAAGAGTAACAATATGCTGCAGAACCGAATATAGCGCCCATATAATAGGAAGCTGTACTAAGACAGGAAGACATCCGGCCGCGGGATTAACGCCGTGCTCTTTATAAAGCCTCATTGTCTCTTGCTGGATTTTTGCCCTATCTCCTTTATGCTTGTCTCTAAGGGCGGATATGTGAGGGGCAACTTTTTGCATTTTTATAGATGCTTTAAGCTGAGCCGATATCAAGGGATACAAAATAAACCTTATTGCGATTGTTAATCCAACAATTGCAAGTCCCAAGGCATAAGGAACATGCAAAAAAAATAACCCATTATAAAATAAAAGCAAAACGTTTATAATCGGATGAATAAGTAAGGTATTAAATATTTCTCCCATAAACTATAGGTTTAAAACTGCTGGCACCGCACTATTCTTGCTATTCATTGCTTTATACATCCTCCCTTTTTAAGGGTTTCCCTTATCGCAAAGCTGATCCGGTCGTCAGTCGTACTAACAATGCCTAGCCTTGCTATAAGAAGTATATCATATCCAGCCATTTCCTTATTAAGATCTATAAAAATTTTTCTGACCATTCTTTTAATCCTGTTTCTGAAACTTGCTCTTTTGTCAATTTTCTTTGAAACAACAACTCCAAACCTATTGAGCGCTAGCTCATTCTTTCTAACTTTCAGAACAAAAAAGGGGGTAGGGAAAAAGCTCATTCCACGAAACCCAATCCCCCTCGGAAGACGGTTCTCTCTTTTAAACATTTTTCTAAACAGACATCTTAACTCTTCCTTTTATTCTTCTTCTTTTCAAAACCTTTTGTCCATCATGAGAGCGCATTTTGACCAAAAAGCCGTGCTTTCTTTTTCTTTTTACTTTTTTTAGTTTTACAAATTTCTCCATAGTATGGATTATAACAAAAACAGCAATCCATTAAAAGTAGCAAACCACGTTCAGCTCCATGAACGTGGCAAAAAAGATATAGTGTTATCCACTTTATCCATCTTGACAAAAAGTTATCCACATAGTTAAACTTCGTCTTGTATGATAAATGAGGAAAACGCGAGTCTTTGGAAAAAAATTTTGGGAGAAATAGAAACAGAAATCTCCAAAGGCACTTATATAACACTATTTAAGTCAACAGGCCTATTATCTCTGGATCACCAAGTTGCCACAATCGCAGCCCCCTCAACAATGATTATTGATTTGCTCAACAAACGCTTTTATCAAATGATTAAAAAAACTGTGGACAAGCATACCGGCATGGATACAAAAATAGTCTTTGTCCCAAAAATCATCCCGACTCAATCGGGACAAAATACAAAAGAATCTAAGAACAGTGCGCCGCTTTTTGCTCATATAGAAAAAACAAAAACGGTCGGACATCTTCCCAGAGTGCGCTCAGACTACACTTTCCAAACAATGGCTGTTTCCTCAAGTAACCAGCTTGCCTACGTATCAGCTGCGACAGTTGCGAAAAAAATGGGACATTCGTACAATCCTCTTTTTATTTACGGGCCTGTAGGCGTTGGAAAAACCCATCTAATGCAGGCAATTGCCAACGAAGTTTATAAAAATAGTCCTGACAAAAAAATAATTTATATTACAAGCGAAGAGTTTACCAATGAGGTTGTTGAGGCAATAAGAAGTAACGATACGGCGCGGATGAAAAGAAAATTTAGAAGTACTGATCTTTTAATTGTAGACGATGTGCAGTTTTTCGCGGGAAAAGAAAGGGTGCAAGAAGAACTTTTCCACACCTTCAACATCCTGGTTGACAGAGGATCCCAAATCGTTCTTTCTTCTGACCGTCCCCCAACTGATATAAAAAAATTAGAAAAGAGGCTTTCCTCCCGCTTTGCAGGAGGCCTAACTGTTGACATAGAAACACCAGACTTTGAACTTAGAACCGCAATCCTGCTCATCAAAGCAAAAAAGCACGATGTTTTTCTTCCGATAGAATCTGCTAAGAAAATTGCAGAAAAAACCCATGATTCAAGAGAGCTTGAGGGATTCCTCATAAGAGTAATTACTTTATCCAAAGCAAGTAATTCAAAAATAACTCCCGATCTGGTAAATAAAGCGCTAAGAAGGGGAGGAGGGGAAGAGAGACGTTTCTTTCGTCCAGATGATATCATAAAAAACATATGCTTTTTCTATGACATTAAGCCGACCCTCATAAAAGGACCAAAAAGAAACGCCCGCCTCGTAAAAGCAAGGCAAATCGCCATGTATATTCTCAAGAAAGACCTTGATCTTAGCCTGGTTGAAATAGGGAACATCCTTGGGGGCCGCGACCATACCACCATTATGCACGGGGTAACAAAAATAGAAAGGCTTTTGCCCAATAAGGTTTTTTCTGAGGAGATCTTGGGGATAAGGTCTTTGTTGGGCGATGGTTTGGGGAATTAATTTTTTCTTTATCTTTTATAGCCCCACTTTGTCAACACGTTATCCACATTATTTTATGCCTCTCCCCTTGCTTTTTTCCACTTTTCCATATACACTACTACAACTACAAAATTATAAATGTTCTATTAAATGAAAGTTTCTTTACTTTTTGAAAACCTTTCAAAAAAAATTTCGTTTGTAAACCATGCTGTTTCTGCAAGAAGCCAACTACCTATCCTACTAAATTTTTTAATCGAAGCAAAGAAGGGAAAACTATCAATAAGCGCAACAGACTTAGAAATTGGTATATCCGCAGATATACCAGCAAAAATTGAAGAAGAAGGCAGGATAACGGTTCCGGCAAAAACACTTACAGAACTGATAACAGCAACCCCATTAAAAAAAATAGTTTTGGAAACAAGACCGGAAGGTTTGTCTCTAACGGGAGAAAAGGTAAAGACGGTTTTCCAGACAACCGCGGCCGATGAATTTCCCATGCTCTATGAAGAAAAAGGAAAAGAAACAATGAATTTTGAAAAAGAAAACATCGAAAGAGACCTTTCTCGGGTTGTATTTGCGGCAAGCCAAGACACGGAAAGACCAGCGCTATCCGGGGTTTTAATAAAAGAGGAAAAAGACGGATTCTTATTGGTTGCAACAGACGGATACAGACTTTCTCTCAAAAAAAACGCACTAGGAAAGAAAGAAAAAAGCGAAGAAGGAGAGTCAATTGCTGTAATTGTTCCCGCAAGAGCAATTAGAGAACTTATTTTAATGGGGAAAGAGGAGGGGGGCGAAAGCATAAGCGTCTATTCGTCAGCAGAAAAAAATCAGATAATATTTTCGAAGGACGACATAACGCTTGTCGGAAGACTAATTGAGGCGGAGTTTCCCAGTTACGAAAAAATTATTCCAGAGGATCATTCAGTGAAAACCGTATTTAGACGAGAGGAGCTGCAAAAAGCCGTTAAGGCAAGCTATGTATTCGCAAGACAAAAAGCAAATATAGTGAAGTTAGCTATAAAAAAAGAAGCGATAATTGTTTCGGCCGATGCCCCTTCTGTTGGGGAAAGCACCATAGAGGTGGATGCGAAAACAACAGGTGAGGAAAACGAAATTGCTTTTAACGCTCGTTATCTCTTGGATTTTTTTTCAAATATCACTGAAGATGAGGTTTCATTTGAAATGACTGGCCCTCTTAATCCTGGGGTTTTTAAGGCGGCTGGGGACGACTCTTTTCTTCATCTAATAATGCCAATTCGGGTTCAGTCTGAAGCCTAGTTTCCGAAGAAAAGGACGATTAAGAAGGTGGATACAGAAACGAATAGAATAGCTATCCAGACTGCGATTGTTTGGATAAACCACGTTAGGACAAATCTTGAAACCGCAATCCCTGCCCGAATAGCAAGCCTAGCTCCATAACCCAAGATTCTTCTTTCAGCCCTTCCTCCAATTATCCCAGGACCCCTTCTTCTTGAGCGCTCTTCGGCTTCAGGATTGGCCTGTGAAACGTTTGATGCTTGCGGATCCATAAAAGGCTATAGCTCCTTAGGTTTTTGCTGATCTAGCTGATTATTTATTGCTTGCGGAATGGAAGGAAAATTGCTAATTATCGCGGGCTCAGGTGGCTGTGATGGAAAAAGCTTTTCTCTCAGTTCTTCAACGCTCTGTTTTGGAGGAATGGGGGATGGTGCGGCAGGAGGAGTTTTTTTCTTCGCAATTATATCTGCTGGGTTTGTTGTTGCGAGCTGATGCTCAAAGGGAGCAGCCACGATTTTTATGGCAACATGACTTTGTCCAGCAAAAAACAATCCCTCTCCAACACCCACAGAAAGAAGCAGTTGTTTTTCGCCAGACGATAAATAAAAGATCGTTGATACCATATCTATTTCGGTCGGGCTTTGCTTCAGAAGCATTTGAATAGAGGAGTTAGACAGTACGGCTTTACCATAGTCAGTCGAAAGGAAATCCTGAACGTCTTGAGTTGCGGTTGTTAATGCAAGATAATATTTCCGAGCCCTTTTTGCTATGCTGTAAACAAAAGAAGCAGAATCTTGATATTTCATTAGATACCATGCTTCGTCCAAAATCAGGAGGCGTTTTTTAAGGGTTTTTCTAATCCTTGTCCAGACAAAGTCCAAAACAATATGCATTGCGATTGGGCGAAGCTCGTCTTCCAATGCCTTAATTGAAAAAGTAGTGAAAGGATTTGTGATATCGAAATTTGATTGCTGATTGAATATTCCGCTCAAGCTTCCCTTTATAAATTTTTCAAGCCTGAGCGCCAGCTCTTGGGCTTGCGGGTCCTCGGTTCCAAGGAGTGTCTTATAAAGATCTTCAAGTATAGGGGGTTTTCTTTTTTGCGTTGCCGGATTGGATGTTATGCCTTTCTGTCTATAGGTTTCAACAAGCGCCCGATCCAAAATCGCATCATGAGCTGCGTCTAACTCTCCCAGCACGATCTTTAGTAATCCGTGGAGCGAAAGTATTTTTAATCCGAGTTCGTTTTCGCCCTCTGTGTAGAGCCCAGATAGGTCGAATGGATTAATTTTAATAGGGGATGAGGGCGTAAATAAGACATATTCTCCTCCAAAGGTTTTTGTTATCGCCTCGTATTCTCCTTCGGGATCAAGTATAATTATTTCTGTTCCAAACATGAACTGACGCATTGCCTCAAGTTTGATAAAAAATGATTTTCCAGACCCAGATTTTCCAAAGACAACTTCGTTAGCATTTTCAAGCGTAAACCTGTCAAACACTATAAGAGAGTCGTTTTGCTGATTTAGCCCGTACATGATTCCTTTGTCTTGGGAAAGGGTAGCAGATGTAAAAGGAAAGGTTGAGGCAAGAGATGTGGTGTCCATGTTTCTGGCTATAAAAAGATTGTCAACTCCAAGAGGAATGGTTGACTTGAAGCCATCTTCCATCTGAAGAGTTGCTGTTTTTGGCAGTATAAGAAGAGAAGAGAGGGTTGACTCAAGTCTCTTTGTAGCCTGCTCAATCTCAGGCAGACTTTCACCATAAAGCGTTACGTAAAGACTCATCTGGAAAAACCTTTCAACTCCCTTAGCGAGCTCTTCAGATAGAGCTAAGGCGTCATCTAGAGCCGCTTGAACTCTCGCGTCAACCACCAACCCCTGATCAAGCTGAGAACTGATGGTTGCCTCCATTTCCGCGGTTTTGCGTCTGATGTCGTTTAGGACATCTGAGGTGGATGTGGGATAGATAAACATAGATATATTAAGTGAATGGCTAAAGTCAATAAGGGGAGACAGCCAATTCGGAGAAACATAACGAGGGTAGCCTGCGATAAAAAGGGTTTTATAGAAGTTTTGGCCTACTCTTATGAAATTGAAATCTACCTCAACAGAAGAGGGAGCGATGACGTCTACAATCGAAACCATTCCCTTCTCAAGATAAACTAAGGGCGAGCTTCCTCCCCTTGGATTCTCAACAGATGATTTTTTCTTCTTTTCCCAAAACATATTTAACGCATTTTTTTAACAACAGGGAATTGCACGTTATCAGCGACTTGATTTATATGCTCGTATTCTCCATTGTACATTTCGTAAAATAGCTTGACCAGCTCTTCTTTGCCAAGCGTTTTTGCCGAGAGATTTATTCGTTTTAGCTGTTCATGAATGGATTCTGCCTTTGAAGATAGCTTTGCCTTGGAAGTTCTGGAAAAACTTTCCTTATCTCGCCCTAGTCCTTCCTCCAAAGAGGAATGGGTAAGAACGATATAAAAATTTTTATCTAGAACTACATTTACCTTAACAAGTTCCTGTATGAAATCATGATATTGCTTTATTTGGTTTTTTAAAAGTTGGTTCTGGCTTGTGTTAATTTCATCGGTAAGAAGCTTAAGATATGAGGATATGTCAACTCTTTTGCTTCGGACAACTATTTGAATAGGAAAAGATAAAGAGTTCAAAAGAGAAGAATAGGAAAAAACTTTCGCGTCTTGCTCTTCTTTAGAGAGGAGTGCGAAATTAGTTGCCTGAACTTCAATAATCAAACAGGCGTTTCCAGAAGAAAGTAAAACAACGTTGTCGATGATCTCCTCTATTTCTATAAATTTTTGGGTTGACGCTTTAATTTTTTGAGCAGTTTTTCTCATGCCACTCCTATTAACTTCCAAAAAGGGATTTTCTAAGGATTTCTCTTGTGTCTATAGATATAACTTCAAGAGGCATAACTATTTCGTTTTTAACTGTAATTTCAATCGCATCAAATTTGTTTTGACCTTTGGGGTCTTCAAAGTCAATAGTATAAACACCGTTAAGAAGGGGTGTCGCGGAAAGGAACCGTCCCAGCCCATTCGTTTTAAACGCCCTGACGGGGTTTCCGTCTTTATCTTTTACCTCAACCAGAATATTTGGCAGGGCATTGCCTCTTGGGTCTTTTACTATGCCAGTTATAAGATTGGGGATAGTTGGGGCAGTAGGCAAGCCAATATTTTTCCCCATGCCGGGAGGGACGCGTTTTACGTTTTGGGTTTCTATTTTTGGCGTGGCGGTTGCGGGTGTGAAGACATTTTTGTTCTCTTTCTCCATTTTTTGCTTTAAGGACAATAGCTCCTGGGTAAGCTCCTGTTTCTGCAGCATTGCTTCTTGTAACTTACTTTCCAATGTTGAAATTTTTTCGTGGGAAAGAGAATCTATAGCTTGCTTTTGTGCTTGTTCTTGGATATTTGTGGCTTCAGGAGTCTTTCCTGCGCTTGCGGCTTTTTCTTTTGGATTCTCGTTTATATCTTTCTTAACCTGCATGCCAGTAGCTATGTTTTGAGAAAGATTGACTTCTAAAGGCTTTTGATTATTTTTAACAGGAGTTAAAATCTGAGGTGCTGGTTGGCTTTTGGGCTTAAGAATCGGACTTGTATTGCTGTCTGCTGTTAAATTAGAAAGAGATGATAAAAAACTCGCTTCCCTATCGTCCAATTTGTTTCTTGGGCTGCGGGGAAGAGACCCTAGATATATTTTTAGCCTATCATCGCTACGGGGTGGCGGTGTGCTTTGTTGATTTTTTTGAGCCTGTGTCAGACTATGACTGCTTGGGAAATAGAGCCGGCCTCCTATTTTTTGATAACTAAATTGCGTTGGGCTAATAAGCGCTCTGACGAAATGAGATATCATTACATCAAACGGTCGGCCCTGAACAGGCAAATATGCAAGACTTAGCCCCAATACAGCAAAAATAACAGCTATTGGGAATTTGAGCAGAAAAAAAACCGGTATCTGCAAGACAACCCATGCCAGAACAATTCCTGAAACAAGATAAGCAAACTGCTTTACTGTCATATCGCCAATCAGCTTGAA
>JBBTXK010000071.1:5027-12875 GCA_038062315.1 Patescibacteria group bacterium | reverse complement strand
CTATAAATCCCTCACCTGTTGCCATACAAGATACCTATATTGCAATTTGGAAGTCGTATTGGAATGAGGAGTATAGGTTTGAGTTGATGTATCCAGAAAACTTTTTTGTTGAAAAACCACCTTTATCGGATGTAAGGGACGCATTGATAAATAATAGGTTTGGAGCAATTGCAGTAAGTTTTGTAGACGAGACATGGAGGTTCCAGGAAGTAAACAAACCAGCATTGCATGTAAATGTAATAAAAACTAGTCTTTCTCCGCGAGAATGGATAGAAAAATATCATAAGCCAGTGCCATCTCAACAATCAGGGACTATTTCAGAACCCCTAGTGGGATACCAAAACGTTCAAGAGACTACTATAAACGGAGCACGAATTCTACAGTTTGATCAGTTATTTACAAGCGGTTCAACAAAAAACAGTATTATTCAGAAAAAACCAGATACTCTTTATAACATTGTTGCTGGAAGTACTAGCTTAGGAACATTCTCTTCAGAACTCTATAACCAAATCCTCTCCACCTTCAGATTCACTAATCCCTAATGTCATTCTGAGCCGAAACTCCCTTTGTGTCAAGCTAAAACACCTCGGGGGTGAAATAGCTTTACACCTAGGGAATAAATGACAGTGGACAATTTCCCGCTACCAATCCCTCCTCAAACATGGTAAAATAGCAACATGTACAACTGGTCTGTGGATGAGGAAGGGTTTAAAAAAAAGGATCCTGAAGGATACCGTCTTTGGCGTCTTACCCAGCTTATTAATTATGGTCTTGATGGAGAGAAACTGAGCAAAAGAGAAGTGAAAAAAGCGTGGCCAAAGATTAAAGAAAGACTTGAGCCTGATATAAAAAAATACCTTGAATTCTTATTATGGCCAAAACTATCTTGACTTCCTTTCAGAGAAAGCTTCTCGATATTCTAGCGATTGATCCATTACTTCTTGGTTCTCAAATGAGAAAGGTGACCACACTTACTGAGCCTCCTAAAATGCTAAAACCGTTTGATACAAAAGATATGCAAAAGTTTTTTCTCTCTCTTGCAAAACAGCTCGAGAGTGAGATTTTTAAAGATTGACAAGAATTATTTTCAATGAAACAATAGTACTAATGAAACTTCCGAAAGAACTAACTACAGTTACAAGACTATCTAAGTCTCTCGCTGTTATTGTATTCTTGGCTTTTCCGTTTATCGGCTTTTTCCTAGGCTTGCGCTTCCAGGAAATGCTGTATCTTGCCAAAGGTCAGGAGATGGAAGAAAACCTCTCAATCCCCCGCGTTCCAACCTCAACTCCCATCGCAATTCCAACAGTTGATCCTTCAATAACTGCAAACTGGAAGACGTATACAAACACAAAATATGGATTTCAGTTAAAATATCCAAATGAATGGAAGTCGTCGGGAGAGCAAAATGGAAGAGTTGGTCCACTTCAGGAAACATACACAACATCCATCAATTTTACATTAGACAATGAGATCACATTATTCTTAAGTTTAACGGCAGGAAACCCCAACTTTGTCGATAACGACAGTTATCTAAATTTTCTAAGTGGTGGAGATATAGTCAAAAGTGGACTCAGAGAAATTTATGTTAACAATATAAAAGCATTACTATCTACGGGTTTAGCTGTTCCAGCAGGAGAACGTGGACCTAAGTACAATTCTTCAGGAGCTTCATTTTTTAATAAAGGTAAAACATATCACGTGGAAGTATATGATTCCAAAAAGAATGGAGATCAAGAACAAGTTCTGAAACTAATCCTCTCGACCTTCAAATTCACCGATCAAGATAATATTATTCCTCCACAAGTCTGCACGCAGGACGTGAAGCTATGTCCAGATGGGAAAACCTATGTGGGTCGTCAAGGACCAAATTGTGAATTCGCCGCTTGCCCCAATTAATTTATTCCCCTACAATATATCCAGTGAAACAATTTTTAACAGGTCTTGTTGCCATAAGCGTTATTGTGATTATTGGCTTATTGGCCTTTACTCTTTATGAAAAAAGTGCAAAGCTTGGACAATACAAAAGAGAAGTATCTGGGGTAAGGACAGATTACACAAATCTTCAGAATCAATTCGATGATTACGTGGCACGATCCAAAAATCTTCGTAATATAGTTGTCTCGGCAAAAACTCCAGATTCCAAACATCTCAAAATCGCGGATAAAATTTATGACTATGCTCAAAAAACAAACGGCGATCTTAGTATTTACTACAAAAACCTCACAACAGAAGAGACTATCTTTATAGATCCCGATAAAAAATACTATATGGCAAGTCTTTATAAAGTGATACTTACTCTTTATCTTCTGGACAAAGTCAAAAGCAAAGAGTTAACTCTAGATGAAAAAGTAGGAACTACGAGCGCAACTTTGGAATTTGCTCTTGATAAAATTATTACAGAAAGCAACAATGAATATGCCCAAACCTTGGCAGAGCAGTATGGCTGGAAGGAAATTGAGACAAAAATGAAGGAGAAGCTGGGAATCGAGTTTAGTTTTAGCGAAGGTCTTGAAATTTCTATAAAAAGTGTTGGGCTTTTGTTTGAAGATATTGCTCTTTCTATAAAGGTAAGTAGCGATGAAACGAGTTTTCTATTAAATCTTCTTAAAGATCAGAAGAAAACATCAAAGCTTCCAAAATATTTGCCAGCTAGTATTTATTCTCACAACAAAACTGGGGAATTTGAGGAATTTTCTCATGACGCGGGAATTTTTTACACGCCAAAAGCAAATTATATTTTGGTATTTATGAGCAAGACCAAAATGCCAGCCGAAACAGACGAACAAATGGCTCTCATGTCAAAAGAGATATATGGGGCACTAAATGATTAATGTCATCCGAAACGTTGTGAAGGATCCCGGACATTACGAGTGGATGTCCTCCATTCTCCACGCTGCAAAATCGCACTTGGGGTAATTTGAGCAACCATAGAATTTTCGGCCTCTTCTTGTTTTTTTGATCACAATTTTTCCCCTATCTTTTGGGCAAGTAAGATTTGTCTCTTCAGCAAATGACTTGGTGAATTTACACTCTGGAAACTTAGAACACGACAAAAACTTGCCAAAACGACCAGTTCTAATTACCAGCAGCGATTTACATTTAGGGCATTTTTCTTTTGTCTCCTCAACCGCTATCTTAACTCTAGCCGCATCTCCTACTTCCCCTAATTTTTTTTCGAAAGGCATGTAAAAATCTTTAATCAGCATCTTCCATTCCTTTTGTCCGTTCGCAATCCTATCCAAATCATCTTCCATTTCTGCCGTAAATGGAATATCATCAATCTCTGAAAAATTCGCAACCAAAAAATCATTAACCGCAATGCCAACAGCTGTCGGGATAAATCTCCCCTGGTCCCGCTCAATATATAACCGTCCCTCTATAGTTGAAACAATAGTCGCATACGTAGAAGGTCTGCCTATCCCTTCTTCCTCAAGAGACTTTATTAGAGACGCATCGTTATATCGAGGAGGTGGCAAAGTCTCATGAAATTCTTTTTGAATGTCTAGCAAATCTAATTCTTCAGACGTTTTGAATTTAGGCAGTCGCTTATCCTGTAGACCCAA
Organism: Patescibacteria group bacterium; assembly: GCA_038062315.1. Taxonomy (GTDB): domain Bacteria; phylum Patescibacteriota; class Microgenomatia; order Levybacterales; family UBA12049; genus JACOXT01. The sequence continues at coordinate 9,309 of JBBTXK010000071.1, read as the reverse complement.
TGGGTTGACCTTAAGAAACCCATCAAAGACAAGAACCGAGCCATTGGCTTTGAGTCGATATTCATTTCTTCCACCTTCCAGGTGGTGTTGCGCCTGCGGCACACCTGGAAGGTGAGCGCGTTCTTGGGCATCAACCATTACAGTCGTCGATTCGATTACCGCATCGCTCATCTGACTCGCCACCGCCCTCCTCCAAATCAACTCATATAATCTCCCATAATCTCTTCCTAGTTGATTGTTAATTGTTAAAGGTTGATCGTTCAGGCCTGTTGGCCTGATGGCTTCGTGCGCCTCTTGGGCAAGCTTTTGTCGAGTCGCATAAAATCTAGGTTTTGGGGAAAGATATCTATCTCCATATTCTTTCTCGACATATGAACGAATAGAATTTTGCGCTGACATTGCGATCGCAACAGAATCAGTGCGATGATAAGTAATAAAACCTTCCTCGTATAACTTTTGTGCTAAGCTCATCGTTCTCCTTCCATTCAAACCAAGTCGCCTACTAGCATCTTGCTGAAGAGTAGAAGTTGTATAGGGCGGTTGAGGTGATCGATGCATTTCTTTTTGAATGACATCCGAAACTGTGTATTGTTTTGTTTTTAAGCCGTCTACAATTTTTTTTGCTTGCTCTTCTTTTTCGATATTAGTTTTTGTAACTTTATACTCTCCGTCGTACAATTGAAATATTTTCTGAACTTCAATCTTCTCCCCATTGATTTCTATTAATTCAAACTCTGTGGCATCTGCTGCGCGGGGAGCCTTGGCATGAGACAAATTCTTCACTAGAGTCGCCGAAGGCGACCGTACCCCGAGGTCCGTCGGCTGACGGACCGCAGGGGCGCTTGCGTCTGAAGAATTTTCGAACTGACGAGGCGACCTCAGCGCAGCATCTAAAGACCTCTGAATAAGTAAGGCACTTATTGTAAAATAAGGCTCTTTTTTAAATTTCTCAATCTCCCTTTCTCTCTCAACTATCAAACGTAATGCCACCGACTGTACGCGGCCTGCTGACAAACCTCTTCGAACTTTTCTCCAAAGAAGAGGAGAAAGTTTATATCCAACCAACCGATCCAAAACTCTTCGCGCAGTCTGCGCATCAACCAAATGTACATCGATACTTCGGGGATGCTGTAAAGCATCATTAATTGCATCTTGTGTTATTTCGTGGAAAACAATCCTTTGTAAACTCGCTAAAGATCGCGAATTTGTTTTTCGTGAATTTTCGCGAATGCCTTTCGTGTCTTTCGTGAGAATAGAAGCAACATGAGCAGCAATGGCTTCACCTTCGCGATCAGGATCCGTTGCAAGAATAATCTGCTTTGCAGATTTCGCTGCTTTTTTAAGTTCTGCAATAATTTTCTTCTTGTCATCAATTACCTCATACTGTGGGGTAAACTCATTCTCAACGTCTACCCCAAGTGTGCTTTTGGGCAAATCCATAACATGCCCCATGGAGGCTTTTATCTCATACTCCTTCCCCAAAAACCGCGAAATTGTCCGTGCTTTGGTTGGAGATTCAACAATTACTAAGTTTTTCATAGCTTTTGTAGGCCTGCCCCGTACAAACGCCACCATGAGGCAATGACGTAGACCTTGCGAATGGCAAGTTTTGTATGGGGTGATTCAACAATAACAAGATTCATAATATTTATTATCTGTCATGCTGAACTTGGTTCAGCATCTCTTCTATATAATGATCCCAAAACTTGGTCGGGATGACAACTTACCTTCAAATTGTATTCTACATTAAACTGCGTCTGTCAAGAAGTAATTGAAAATTGACCTGACTCCAAACCCTTAATTAATCCTTTTATTTCCATCAGAGAAAGCAACGCTCCAATTTTCGACGAATCAAATCGAGTCCGTCTGACCAATTCATCAAAATGCAACGGCTCATTTTGCAGAAGTTTTAAAATTTCCATCTCTTCTTTCGTCGCATCATTTACTTTTGAATTTTGAGTTGTAATTTTGCCTTTTGAATTTTGAATTTTGAATTCCTTCAAGATATCTTCCGCCTTCGTCACTAGCTTCGCTCCCCTTTGTATAAGCTTATATGGTCCTTTCGACATGCCCGAAGTAATTGGTCCTGGAACTGCAAATACTGGTCTGCCAAACTTCCTTGCATAGTCTGCAGTAATAAGAGACCCGCTATCCTCTGCTCCTTCTGTAACCAAAACACCTATTGACAGACCAGCGATAATTCGATTTCTGGAGGGAAATGATCCTTTTGTTGGTCTTGTCCCTAAAGGATATTCTGAAAGAATACAGCCTGAGCTCTTGACTATACTATTATATATATGCTGATTGGCCGAGGGATAGCAACAATCAACTCCGCATCCCAAAACCGCAATAGTCTTCCCGCTATTTTCTATCGCGGTCTTATGAGAGATAGCATCAACACCAATCGCAAGCCCAGAAACAATTGTAAAACCAGCCGCAACCAATTCTTGTGTTAAAAGGGCTGTGACTTCCCTACCATACTGAGTAGTCCTCCTCGTCCCAACAACAGCAATATATCTCCTGTTTTCGCTGTCATCCTGAACTTGTTTCAGGATTTTTTTGTCTCCTTTAACGTATAAAACAAACGGTGGGTTTTTTATTTGGGATAAAAGACTTGGATACTCCTTGTCTTCTAAAGTTAAAAAGGAGACATTTTTTGATTGAACCTTTGCTGCGTAGTCCGAAATTGAAAATTCGTTCCTGAACTTATTAAACCTTTCTGCCAACTTTTCCCCAACAACTTCTTCTAAATCAGACTTCGACGCTTCCCATGCATCCTTGGCGCTACCAAATCTTTCAAGAAGTTTTTTAAACTTCATCGGCCCAATCCCCGAAAATATAGAAAAGCCAAGCCAATAATTCCTTTCACTCATAATTTTGGTAGTTTCTTAATCGTTTTCCTCACCTCATCGCCCAGCCAATCATCTGGCAGTAATTCCTTTGGTAAAAATGGATCCGTCATTATAATTCCAAGATATTCACTCCTTAAATCTCTTAAAAGCTCGCTCTTATCCTGTTTATGCTTATCGTGTGTATTCAATTCCTTTCCAACCAGTTCATTTATCCCAGTATTATTTAATATTTTGCCACGATCGTGGGTAACGATTAAATATTCACGTTCAATTCTCTCTATTAGTCCTCTATACTTTTCGTTAATATTGTCTAATCTCCAAACCTTATTTGCCAGCCATTTAGCATTCCCTGTTGCGAGATTCGACGCTACAAAAATATACACGACTTCATCGAGCCCTGAATTTTTTATAAACTCAGTTATATCTTGAGCAATATCGTGCGGTGAAATGAAAACCGATTTCTGGATCATTCCAAACCCAAGTTCCTTAAGCTTTTCGCGCAAACCATCTCTTGCGTTTCTTTTGACCTCCTCGATGTCAAAAATTGCAACCCTCCATTTCTTATCCCAGCTTTTTTTTTGCAACCTAAGCAATGGAAAATCTCGAATTATTCTTTTGTTACCTTGCGATGTCAATTGAATAAATATCTCCCCATTCTTTTCTACCTTCTCTATATACCCAGTTTTAATGCTCCTCCACAAAAGGTGCATAAAATTATGCTTTTTATATTGCTCTGGCACCCATCCGTACATATTCTCATAACTTTTACTAACAATGTAAAATGGGTCCTTAATTTCTTCAAATAAATCCAAAGCTCCAGACAAACCAAGTAGCAAAATATCTCTTGACGTTAGCAACTTTTTCATATCATATTCATTTAACAAAAACCCACGATCGTTGTCAATGGTTAAATGATTAAATCTAGACTTTAGAATATCACTTTAAATTATTTGGAGAAACAATTTTATTTTCTTCTAAGAGGCCAAAAAAAAACTTTTTTGTCAATCATCAATAAACTATAAGTTATCTCCCAAACCACTCCTCCAAAATCTTCTTAGCAATCGGCGCTGCAACATTAGACCCCTCACCTGAACTTTCTGATAAAACAGTTATTACAATCTCTGGATCATACGCTGGCGCAAAAAGTGTGATCCACGCATGGGGCAATGTTTTCTCTCCTCCATGCTGTGCTGTACCAGTCTTACAAGCAATTGCAACTTTTTTATAATCTTTTGCATCTCCCGACTTTGTCGCCTCCGGCGCCTCCAAAAAATTCTTCCTGTCAACTTTTAACTTTGTCCCCGATTTAATCGGGGATTTAACTTTGAATTCGAACAGTGGCCATGCCACCCCCCCAGGACTGCAGCTTTCTATCATTCCCTGCCTTATTAGCTTGAGCGTACTGTCGCTCAAGAACTTCGGACTTCGAA
>JBBTXK010000071.1:0-5017 GCA_038062315.1 Patescibacteria group bacterium | reverse complement strand
AAGGTGGGGCTGATAAAGTGTCCCTCCATTTGCAATAACTTGCGTCCAAGCATTAACCTGCAAAGGTGTGGTCAATAAATACCCCTGACCAATTCCATAATGATAAGTATCCCCCAAAAACCATTTCTCTCCAATTTCCTTTTCTTTCCATAATGGCGTTGGCACTAATCCTTTTTGCTCGCCAATTAAGTCTATTCCCAAAGTCTTTCCGAGTCCGAATTTCCTTGCCACTTCCGAAATCTTTTCCACTCCAACAAGCTCCGAAGTTTTATAGAAAAAAATGTCATTGGATCTTTTGAGTGCAGAAACTACATTCAGAGATCCTTCCTTTCTTCCATAGTCAGAGTAATACCAGCTTGCGAAAGAAAAAGGACCAATTGTTAGGACTCCTGTATCTTCGATCTTAAAATCCTGATCTATTTTTTTTTCAACAAGCGCTGCGGCGGCTGTAATAAGTTTGAATGTTGATCCGGGCGGATAAACTCCGCCAATTGCCCGATTTAGAAGAGGCTGCCCGACGTCATCTCCCAAAATCTCAGAAATACTCTTATACGGACTTTCTGGCGCTCCCGAATAGTTTTCCCCTTGGGTAAATAGATTTGGATCAAAAGAGGGCTTGGAGACAAGAGCCAAAATCTCGCCCTTTGGACTAGAAACAATTACTGCGCCTTTTTTAATATCAAGTGCCGCGTCAAACACAGCCTTTTGAAGCTCTATGTCTATTGTGAGGGTTATATTTTCTCCGGCAGTGGGATCTGTCTTGCCAAGTTCTCTCACAATTCTGCCGTGGCTGTCTATCTCTATCAGTTCTTTACCATCGCGCCCGGCAAGCATACTCTCATACCAACCTTCCACCCCTATCTTGCCAATCAGCTCTCCCCCTTTATAGCTTGAAAATTCTTTCCGACTCAGTTCTTCTTTTGATATCTGCCCAATGTAACCAATAGCATGAGAAGAAAAATCTTTATAAGGATAGCTTCTAAGAGAATCTATTTCTAAGTTATTTTTTCCGTCTGATATTAGTTTCATTGCCTTATTATTATCAATAAGTCTTGTTTTAACCCCAGCAATCGAAGCTTCGTCTTTCAATACTTCCCTATACCCTGGAACATTAAAAACCAGCGGGGTCTGGTTACGGTCAAAAATAATTCCCCTCGGAGCATGGATCGCAATTGTTCTAGTTCTATTCAAATCAGAGAGATTACGATAATAACTTCCCTGAAAAATCTGAAGAAAGAAAAGCCTAATAATGATTAAGGCTGTAAAAATAATCAAAAACAAAGGTAATAGATATACTCTGGAAGAATAGGTTTTGCCAAAAAAATTTCTACCTCTTCTCTCTATTCTTTCTGTACGAATATAGTCAGGAAAAGCAGCGCCAATCTTCATAAGCTAATTTTCAATTTACAATTTTAAATTTTTATTGAATTTTTAAAATTTTAATTTTCAAATTTAGATTTCATTGAAAATTTCAAATTTCTAATTAAATATTTAAACACCAATAACGCAATTAACGCGTTTGCTACTGCTTGCCATAAGACATGATCGTACTGAAAAATCAACAAATAACCTACGCTTCCAACAAAACTTCCTATTAACACAAAAGGAATGGTTTGTATCTCGAATCTTCTTTGATACAAGTAAATCATAAAAGTGTAAATCAGCAAGAATAAGCTTGTTGCACCTAACGCTCTCACCATTAATAAGTCAATAAATAACCCTCCTAAGAATGCCGCAATAAATACCCGTCTATTCCTAAACACCACGGCAAGACAAAGAATTACTCCTACAATTATAGGAACCGTAGTAAGCGGCGATAAAATAATTGTCAGAACAAATACAAAAATTAAAATCCATCCCATGCCCTAATTCATCCTTCTAGCAAGACGAACACATCAAAAAGTCTTGTAAAATCAACTACTAATTGTACTTTAGCCTTTTGGAATAACGCGCTTGGATTCTTCTCAACTGATTCTATTTTGCCTATTATCAGATCTTCGGGTATCCCAACATTGCTTTCGTTCAGGTCTCCTTTTGTATAAACAAAATCAGCTTTTTTAAGATCATCTGACAATAGTACATTGTCCAAAGTAACCTTGCCATTTCCCTCTCCTTTTATAAGGCCTACTGCCCCCCTTTCTGTTTTTGCCGTAAAAGAAAAAGAACTATTACTAAGCAGTATTACTCTTGATAAATAATCCGTACTCTTTTCGATCTTTCCAACTAGTACATTCTTAAGTATAACTGCCTGATTTTTCTTTACTCCATCCTTCTCTCCTTTATCTATAATAAAAACTGATGGAAATGATATTCCTGGAACAAATGTTGGCGCTCCAACTACTTTTGCATGAAGAAGTCTTTGGGATCTAGGAACAGATATTTCAAATTGGTCTTTAAGCGCCTCATTTTCAGATTGTAATTTTTTCTGATCCACTAACTTTCCAATAAGCTCAATATTTTCGTTCTTAAGCTTTTTTATTCTTTCGTCATTGGACACAAACGGAAGCTCGTGAAAAATGGAATAGGTAGATAGCGCAACTTCGGAGAAAAACTTTTCCAAAAAAGATATCCTTAAAACCCCAAAACTTGACAGAAGAAATATAAAAAGAGATACGAAGAAAAATAACAAAAAAGCAAGGAAAAAATTACTTCTTATCCTGAGCCTGTCGAACGGACTTTTCTGCATGCAACCATTCTAGTGGGTTTATACAGATGATGCAAGTTGAAGTTGAACCCTTTGAAATTTTTGATTAAGTGGATCATTCTCATCAAAAGCTAGATTATATGGCCAAATATTTTTTATGCTTTGTCTTCTCTCTTCAGTCAAGGGTCTTACTATAATATTAGAGAAATTTATCATTGCATTATTCAATTCTCTTGTCCTGTCCTCTCCTATCGCTTTTGCTACACGTACCTGTTGCTTCCGGAGTTCTTCTTTTACCTCATATGTTTGTATAAAATTTCTCCTGGCTTTATAGGCTTTTTGAATATCGTCAGAACCCACTAAGCCCATAAAGCGTAATTGATTAATTATATAATTGACAACAAGTGCTTTCTTAAAAACAGGACTCTCTTCTTCTTTATTAGGAAAGCTTAATAAAATAGACTGCTCGATCATACTAGGTTTTTTAGGCAAAATGTCTGTCCCATGAAGGGCGATCCTCATGCCTTCCTTAAAAGCATCGTCTTCTCCGGCTAAATCTAATACTCCTGACACAAAATTGTAATGAGCATCTATTCTTTGATTGCGGCTATTTGGACCCTTAAAGTAGCTTGTAAGTGCTTTTTTGGCAAAGTCGCTGTCCGATTTTACAAGTTGGGCAAGTTGTTCTGGAGCGACTTTTTCCCAGTTTTGTCTTATATCACGTGATGCTTCCTGTTTTACAAGATCATAAAAAGAACCAGTATTTTGTTCTTTTTGACCATCATGATTCTCCTCTTTAGCGTCACGGCTTTCCCAAACACTAACTATAATATCAATTTCTTGTGGATTTGCTAGTAAAAACCTTCCAGTCTGCAAAATAAAATCTCTTGCCTTTCTTCTCTCAGCACTTTTTCCTTTTGGCAAATTAGTATATTCCTCAAAAACTTGATTTGCCCAAATGGCTTTTTTCTCTTTCGGATCTCCAAACATTGCACCAAACATCCTATCAACCAACTCCTCTGTTCTATCGGGCTGAGCTTCTATACTATTCATACAGGGAGATATTATACGACAACTTTTCTATATGTCAAATAAAATGAGGCGTGTTGTTTCAGTGATTTTCTGGAGCGGTTGCGAAGGCTTCTTAGAAGTTGTGCATTTTGAAACTTGTTATTGTATAATAACTATTATGAAACAGGTTAAAAATAAATCTACCCATTTTCAGGTTATCAATAAAGGAATTGTTCTTGACTTTACAAGAGAACCCGAGGGGGGATATACGGTCACTGTTCCTTCTTTACCAGGCTGCATCTCGTATGGTAAAACATTTGAGAAGGCAATAGAAATGATAAAAGATGCTATGCAAGGGTATCTAAAAGTTGCCAAAGAAGAAGGGCTTTTGATTCCCGAAGAGATAGAACAACAAGCCAAAATTGCTACGGGTTTTAGTCTCGCATTTTAATGTGCCAAATCTACCATCTCTTAAACCAAAAGAAATCGCTAGGCTTCTTGAAAAAGCAGGGTTTATTCTCAAACATACAACTGGAAGCCATTACATTTACTACAAGCAAGGGATACGAAGACCAATAAGCGTTCCGTTTCACGCAAAAACCTTGCCGACTGGAACACAACGAGCAATCATAAGACAAGCACAACTGACATTAGATGAGGTATTAAAGTTTCTAAAGAAGTAGGCAACAAATTTTTCCCCTCTTTTGCAAACCCATTTTAGTAGGTATAAGATCGAGTTGCAAGTCTAAAAATCATGTTTGATAGCATTATAGTATATTTGATAAGTCTACGCTATAATATAAGCCTATGAAAGAACGAAATCAATATGTTCAACTATATGAAACGATGTCTCCTATAGAAAGGATGGCTGAAATGCGAAGTATTTACAACTTTGTCCCCCATGTTGATACCTTTGTGAAACCGCCAGAAGAAATAACTCCTGAGGAGAGAGCAAGAAGATTCGAGAGATTTGAAGTAACCGCAATCAATAGTGTTCTTGAAGAGCTTAGTAGAGATCCTAAAGATGTGAAAAGAATAAGGTCTGCCATGGAAGAAAGATCGAAATCACAGCTAAAAAGTGATTTAACTGAAGGCCTCCAGACCCTAATGCAGTATTCACATTTTACTCCTAGTGGAAGCCGATATGTCGTTACTACATTTGAGGACATTTTTGTTAACGGGATTGAATTAGACACTAAGGATCCTTCTTCAAAACAAGGTATATTCGCTATACTCTATAAATGGAAAGATGTTGGTGATGGCGGAATATTCAACAAGCATAAAGCGCAAGAACTAGAAAGACTTGCTTATCAAAATGCTGTAGGGGAACAGTTGCTCAAGAATAGAGCGATACAATTTCTT
>JBBTXK010000070.1:9214-11287 GCA_038062315.1 Patescibacteria group bacterium | reverse complement strand
ACTTAGCTAGAAGAATTGAGAATGAGGAGACTTTGGAAGTTGCTAGGTCGTTTAATGTAAAGCTATATAGCTCAACCGATATGAGGAATTTCCAAGCTTTTTCTGCTTAAATTTTTATCCTTTCTTCTTTCCTCTTTTTGTATTATAATATTAATGTTACTTATTCGTCATTCTGGTAAGCGATCAGGCGAAGCCTGAGAGCGCATCCAGAATCTCTCTGGATAGGAAGTTGCTGCGGCAAGCGATTCTGGACAAGCCAGAATGACGTATTGGATTATTTGAAATTGGTTCGTCAGCTGACGAATTGGTAGTATTACCGACTGAAAGAAGGTGATATATATATGGTAGTTGTTAAGAAAAGTCCTGGGGAAAGCGATGACGCATTGATTCGCAAATTCCAAAGAGCAGTTTTGAATGCGGGGATAATTCCTGAGGCAAAAAGACGCGCTTTTTATCTAAAACCTTCTTTGGCCAGAAAGCAAAAAATACAGGACAGCCGTCGCGCAAAAAAGCTTTATGGATAGCATACAAGTCCCAATCTTTGTTGAAAGCAGATACAGAGTTAATAGAAAACGCATTAAGTCAAAAATCAAAGACATATTGACAAAACAGGGTATTAAAGGTCCGTCTGAAGTATCTGTTGCAATTGTCGGAGACAGAAAAATGCGAAGCCTAAGCCGCAAATACAAAGGGGAAGATAAGACTAGAAATATTTTGTCCTTTTCTTTGATTGAGGGTGACTCGGCTTATACGCCAAGCAATAAGCTCTCGCTTGGAGATTTGGTTATCTCTTACCCCCAAGTTATAAAAGAAGCGTCTCTTGAGGAAGTGCTTGTTGATGATAAGATAGACAAGCTTATAGAGCACGGGTTAGATCACTTGTTGGGAATAAACCACGGGTAGAATTGACCTAATTTCTAAGTTGGAACATGAGATTTATCTAGGTCAATTAGAAATTAGGAATTAGAAATTTTTATGATATGGTATATTATCGTAAGTATCGCCCCCAGATAATCGAAGAGCTTGACAGCGGTGAGGTTCGCGAGAAATTGTACGCTGTTTTAAAAAGCTCGTCCGTTCCCCATGCCTTTCTTTTTACAGGACCAAAAGGTCTTGGGAAAACATCAACAGCAAGAATTGTGGCAAAGGTGGTTAACTGCGAGAAGAGACAGTTAACAGTTAACAATTCACAATTAACAAAAAATAGTCAAAAGTTAAATGTTAAAAGTCAATTGTTAAGTGTGGAGCCGTGCAACAAATGTTACCAGTGTGTTTCTATCACCAACGGTACTAATATTGATGTTTTGGAGATTGATGGTGCTTCAAATAGAGGCATTGATGAAATTAGAGACCTTCGAGAAAAAATAAGACTTGCTCCGGCAGCCTCTAGGAAGAAAGTATACATTATTGACGAAGTTCATATGTTAACTGCAGAGGCATTTAACGCGCTTCTGAAGACTCTGGAGGAGCCGCCAAATCACGTTATCTTTGTACTTTGCACCACAGAACCCCATAAAGTTCCCGGAACCATTACTTCTCGCTGTTTTCATATTCCTTTTAAAAAGGCAATAACAGACGAGTTAGTGCGTTCATTTGAGCGAATTGCAGAAAAAGAAAAATTAATCGTAGATAAAAAGGCATTAGATTTTGTTGCCAGTCTTTCAGATGGGAGTTTTAGAGACGGCGCCAAAATCTTAGAAGAAATGGTTCTGCTTTCAAAAGGAAAGAAGATTACTAAAGAGTTTATGGAAGTTAAATATCAGATATCAAATATCGAAAATCAAATATCAAAAATGATTGAGTTTTTGTCGGCTAGAGATGCAAAAGGAGGATTGGAACTGGTTGGAGAGTTGGTTGAGCAAGGAGTGGACATGAAGTATTTTATAGAGCAGATGATTACAGCTTTGCATGATATTTTGTTGGCAAAGGTAGAAGCAAAAGAAAATGGAAAATGGAAAATGGAAAATGGAAAATTGGAGATTGGGGAGATAAAGGAATTGGTTGAGCTATTATCCAGAGCGTATGGAGAATTAAAGTATGCAGTCTTGCCGCAATTGCCGCTGGAACTTGTAA
>JBBTXK010000070.1:0-9204 GCA_038062315.1 Patescibacteria group bacterium | reverse complement strand
TAGGGAGGAAGCTATGAATATAAGCTATGAATTTTCCATAGAAGAAATAAAAGATATGGTTGAATTGTTGACTAGCGCTTATGGAGATATGAAATACGCAGTATTGCCTCAGCTTCCGCTGGAACTTGTAATTATTGAATGGTGTGTTCAGAAAACTCAGAAGGAAGCGCTGAGGTCGCCTCGTCAGTTCAATGAAGTCGCTCGGGGTCCTGCCGCTCGTTTCCCTCCCGCCAGTGCTCGTTCTAGTCTCTCAAGTTCGAACGAACTGCGCGCTGTCGGGAGCCTTTCCACTCGCGTCACCCCTCGCTCATCTCATACCGAGGCTCCCCGCGCTTCAGGCACAAGTAATTTCTGGCAGGAGTTAATCGACAGAGTAAAATCATATAATCATTCCATTGCTGGGGTATTGCGCGGGTGTAGTTTAAAAAGCTATGATAATAAGAAGATTGTAATAGAAACAGGCTATAAGTTTCATAAGGAGAGGCTGGAGGAAGAGAAGACAAGAGAGATTATTGAAAAAGTTTGTAAAGAAATTTCTGGAAAAGCGATTAGTGTTAGCGTGTTATTGAAAGAATAAAAATAAATTGCTCGATTGCTACATTGTTTCATTGCTGAAAAAAACAATAGTAACAATTGAACAATTGAACAATGATACATAAAAAAGTAGTGTATGCAAATTTACAAGCATAGAACAAAATATTTATAAAGAAAGGTGGTGATTGTTGTACATGATTAATCCATTTAAACAAATAGGCGAAATTAAAAAAATGCGGGATCAGGCCATGACGATTCAAAGAGAGCTTCAGATGGAGCAAGTTGTAGTTGATAAAAATGGCGTCCATATTGTGATTACCGGAGACCAAAAAATTCAAGTTTTAGAATCAAATGGACGATCCGACGATGATATAAAAGAAGCAGTTAACGAAGCGGTCAAAAAGTCTCAGGAGGTCGCGGCACGCAAGCTTTCTCAGATGGGAGGAGGACTCAAAGGTCTTCTTGGAGGAATGGGATGATGAAGATTTTTAGCGGGAGCTCCAATAAGCCTTTGGCTGAAAAAATCGCAAAGTATCTTAATCTGAAACTTTCTCCCATGGAGGTCTTTATTTTTCCAGATGGAGAAAGAAGAATAAGGATTATCGAAAAAGTTGTAGGAGTTGATACAGTGTTGGTCCAATCAACATCCAGTCCAACCGATGAGAATTATATGGAGCTATTCCTCACGGTTGATGGACTAAAAAGGTCCGGGGCGAAATCTGTCACAGCAGTTGTTCCATACTTTGGTTATCAAAGGCAAGATCATGCGTTTCGCGAGGGGGAAGCAGTTTCCGCAAAAGTAATTGCCAAAATTCTGGAAACAGTCAGGATTACGAAATTGATTGCCGTAGACTTCCATTCTATAAAAATTAAAGAACTATTTAATATCCCAGTTGTTCACCTATCTTCCGTCCCATTATTTGCAAAAGTAATTCTAGAAAAGGGATGGGATAAAAACTCTACTTTAATATCTCCGGACATGGGGGGCATTAGAAGAATTAAGCTTGTGTCCGAAATGTTGGGCAATATGCCTTTTGCGGTAATCGAAAAGAATAGAGATTTGAGTACAGGCAGTATTTCTGCAGATAAAATTCAGGGTGAAGTTAAAAAAAATATTATTATTGTTGACGATATGATCTCAAGCGGAGGAACAATTGCGATAGCAGCAGAGCTTCTTAAGAGGAGAGGGGCAGAAAACATAATAGTATTCGCAACGCACCCTGTTTTTTCAAAGGAAGCACCCAAAATTCTTGAGAATTCTTTTGTAAAATCAGTGTATGTTGCTGATACGATTTTTATCCCAAAAGAAAAAAGATTCCCAAAGCTGACGATTTTGTCTATAGCAGAGATGATAGCTGAGATACTAATGTATCCAAATTGAAATACTTCGAATTAATCCGAATATTAGGATACATTTGGACTATTTTCATTAGAATACATTCGCATTACAATGAGAATTCCTAAGGCAATACAGAATTTAATTGAATCTTTTGAGAGGCTTCCAGGAATAGGGCAAAAAACAGCCCAACGGCTGACTTTTTATCTTTTGCACGTTCCGCAAGGTGAGTTAGATAAGTTCGCTCTATCAATACAAAATTTGAAGAAAGAAACTATTTTATGTTCGACGTGTTTTACTATTGGAGAACGAAATCCATGCGATATTTGCGAAGATCCAAGACGGGATAAAGCGACGGTTTGCGTTGTTGAACAGCCTTTGGATGTTTTGGCTCTTGAAAAAAATGGGAGATACAATGGAGTCTATCATGTACTCCATGGAAAGATAGATCCTTTGAACAATATTGGCCCGGATGAGATTTATATAAAACAATTTTTAGACAGAGTTAAAAATTCTTCAAACGGAAGAGGAATTAAAGAAGTCATTTTGGCGACCAATCCTACCATGGAAGGCGAGGGAACAGCGATGTATATAGCTAAAGAGCTTAAAAGTCATCCTTCGACAGGTCTTCGACTCCGAGGTCGTTCGACCGTGAGCTCAGACCGAATCGGCTCAGACTCGAGGAGCTCAGGATCAAAAGTTAAAATCACAAGGATTGGACGGGGTTTGCCAACGGGTGCGGATTTGGAATATGCCGACGAGCTTACTTTGCAGCGGGCAATGGAGGGAAGGAGCGAGTATTGACTCCACTAATATTTTTAGTAAAATACAAATATGGATGAAGGCAAAACAGAGAAGAGAGAAAAGCCTATTAATTTATTTCCCATCGGGAGGCAATCTGTTTTAGATGCGTTTAAAAGGTTAAATTATAAAGAAAACTCTGTTAGCCTGCAGGAGGCGAAAGAAGAAGAGAGGGAATTAGGGCAAAGCAATCCTCACGTTTTGACTGATCTTGAACGACTTTTAGAATTACATACGGAAGAAAGCGCAAAACAACTATTCCGGGGAACTTTAATATCTCATCGAGCCTTGCAAAATGAAGCAAAGCACAGGGGCTTGGTTTTGCCAAGACTTAAAGAAGAGTTTGTCGAAGGCTACGCTGAACAAAAAGAAAGTAGCGCAGAAAAAAGTAAAATGGAAGCCTGGCACGACAAGAAGTTAGATACTTATCAAGCCGCAGGCGAATTTCGAAAGAGTGAAATATCTAAATTTAGAAACTTAGAGCCAGAATTTAGTAGCATTGCTGAGAGGGAACTCAATGATCGACCAAATTGGATTCCTGAGGAAGATATTGTATATAGAGGGATTATCTATGAATATCTATTATTAAGGGAAGGATTTAGTGACGCCAAAAACTTTAGTAAAAATTTCTCTATCTAAGGGTAGTGATTGGTCTTATTAGGAAGGTAAAAGCTATTTAAGCCTCAAGCAAAAGTAATTAAGTTATAAGTCTAGAGTATTGGCGTAGTTTCGGATATAATGTAAGTTATGGACGATAGTGGAGTATTTGGGAATACTTTGGGGCAATTGGGAAGTATTGCCAAAACAACCGGACAGCAAATTGTCAAAGAGTTGCAAGAATTGGCAAAAGAGGGAAAAGGCCAGATTGTAAAGCATCGTTGGAAATCAGATGAAGAAAGAATAAAATTCTTAAGAGATCTTTACGGGTCTTCAAAAAAAACTCTAGATTCTTCAGGGAAGAATACAAACAATACTTTACAGAATAATCCTCATGATGAAAAGCCAACGGAATTTGAAAGACAAATTGCCGATAAATCACCAAGGGAGCAGAAAGAGCTGTTAGAGCTTCGGCGAGACTTACATAAACAAGTTTATTACGATCCAACATTTAATCCTCCGCAAAAACAAGAAGAAAGACCTGCGGAAA
The DNA here is from genome assembly GCA_038062315.1 of Patescibacteria group bacterium. GTDB lineage: Bacteria > Patescibacteriota > Microgenomatia > Levybacterales > UBA12049 > JACOXT01. The sequence goes on along the minus strand of JBBTXK010000070.1, from coordinate 5,386 downwards.
AGGCTGAGAGTCAAAAGAAGCAAGAAATGGCGGAACTTGAAAAAAAAGAAGAGAAAAAGCCACCGCCCCTAGCCGTTCAAAGAGAACAAAACAAAGCTGAAATGTTCCGAGGAGTGTCAGGATGACAATAATAAATATGTTAAAAATATACAATACTCTTTCTCGTCAAGTTGAAGACTTTAAACCGCTGAGCCCTCCTAACGTTGGTATTTATACCTGTGGGCCAACAGTTTATGATTATCAGCACATTGGCCACATGCGCCGTTATGTAGGAGACGATATCCTTGTCCGCGTTTTGGAATACAACAGATACAAAGTTAGACAAGTAATGAATATTACAGATGTTGGACATTTAACATCGGATGCTGATACCGGTGAGGACAAGATGGAAAAGGGTGCCCGGAAATTTGGGCTAAGTGTTTGGGAAATTGCCAAAAAATTTGAGAAGCAGTTCCTTCACTCGATAGACGCCTTGGGCGTCAGGCGGCCAGAACTACTCATGCACGCAACTGATTACATTAAAGAGCAGATTGTTTTTATTCAGACGCTTGAGAAAAAAGGTTTTACATATCTTACAGAAGATGGTGTTTATTTTGATACCTCAAAAGTCAAAGATTACAGCAAGCTTTCCCACCAACGCCAAGAATTAAAAACTCGGGCAAGGACTAAGATGCCAAAAGGCAAAAAAAATCCAGCTGATTTTGCGCTCTGGAAATTTTCGTATCCAAATGGAAGATCCTTCGACTCCGCTCAGGATGACTCCGCTACGCGTCGTCAGATGGAGTGGGAAAGTCCTTGGGGAGTTGGATTTCCCGGCTGGCATATTGAGTGTTCTACAATGGCAATCAAAGGCTTGGATACGGATACTTTGGATATTCATACGGGCGGAATTGACCATATACCAATTCATCACACAAACGAAATTGCACAAAGCGAGACAGCAACAGGAAAACAATTTGTAAAATATTGGGTTCATCATAATTTTTTACTGGTTAACGGGCATAAGATGAGTAAAAGCCTTGGAAACATTTATACTGTTGATGCTGTTATTGAAAAAGGATTTGATCCTTTGTCTCTTCGCTATCTTTATTTGCAAGCCCATTATCGGCAAGAGATGAATTTTACATGGGAGGCACTGGAGGCAGCCCAAATTGCATACAAACGATTGGTAGATGAGGTCTCAAAGTGGGATAAGCCGAGGATTGGCTGTGCCGAGTTTGAGGAACGGTTTTTACAGGCTATAAATGATGATTTGAATATCTCTCAAGCGCTGTCTATAGTCTGGGAAATGGTTAAGTCCGATTACCCAACGAGTGCCAAAGCAGAAAGTATCTTTAAGATGGATGAGGTTTTGGGATTGGATCTTGTAAATGCCAAGCATAAAAAGAAAAAAATAAAAGTTGTGGTTCCAGATGCAATAAAAAAGCTTATTGCAAAGCGGCAGGAATTAAGAAGACAAAAAAGTTTTACAAAAGCAGATCATCTCCGAAACAAAATAAAGAAGCTGGGATATACTATAAAGGACACGAAAAAGGGAATAGAAGTTGAGAAGATTTAAAATAAAAGCGATACTAAATTGGTATGAAAAGAACTATACTCTAAATGTTGGGATAGCTTCTTTTCTTTTTCTCTGGCAGTTGATTCATCTCTATTGGCTTACAGTTGACGTAGTACTTCTCAAACTTTTTGGCGTTTATCTTTTTCACCTTACGCAATTTTGGCAGTATGCAATTATAATTGTTGATTATACAGAAATTCCTTCTTTGATTTTGGTCTCGTTTATCTATGTCCATTCTTTGAGCAAAAAGTTTTCTTGGAAGAGCGTGTTATTTCTACTTTTACTTAATTCCCAATGGGTTCATTTATTTTGGATTACAGATGAATTTGTTGTAAGAGCATTTTTAGAAGAAGCGTATGCGGATATTCCGTTGTGGCTAGCGTGGGTTGCGATTCTTATTGACTATCTGGAATTGCCAGTTATTTTTGATACTCTAAAGAAGTTTTTTGTTTCTTTGAGGAAGAGAAGTCCTTAGGTTAGAATCGAAAGAACTGAGTTACACCGTGTTATCAGGAGAGAAAAAGATTGACAAGTTTATTTTTTTATGGAATACTAGATTTGATTTAGGAAAATTTATATGTTGGAGCAAATTTTTGGTATTCCTGTTGGTATCGCAATTACATGGGGCGCAGGAGTTCTTTACGCAGCTGGCTCAGTTTTATTTTTGAATTCGTTTTGGAGAGAAATGAAAAACGAACTCATGGAAGCCCTCTTTGCATTTTTGGCGAGCATGGCGCTTGCACTCCTCCTGATGGGTTTAGGTGAGTATTGGAATAATATGCTTTTTGGATACCTTGGGAGCCTTGCTATTCTAATTGGTTCTGCCTTTATGCTGAAATTTCCTCTAACCGTTTTTTCGGAAGAGAAGAGGGGAATTCTCTTCCATCTTATTCTTACAATAGTATTGGTTTCTTTTATATGGATGGTGTTGTGGCCGTTAGGTCGGGAGATTATGCCAATGTTTATCATGTGGTATATGATTGTTGCCAATGGTTTAGTTGCAGGGTTTTTTATATTCTTTGCAGGGCTTAGATCGAAAGAAAGAGCTATTAAGATTAAAGCCACAGGTGGCGGATTGGGAGTTGTGAGCTGCTGTATTGTTTCTCATTTAGCTAGCATGTCTGGTGCTATTCTTTTGAGCGCTGTATTTCAATTTATGGCTCCTTTTCTTCTTGTTGCCTCTGTATTTGTTGGGCGTCACTACCAGCGTCAGGAGGAGAAGTCGCATAATGAAGAAGCTCGAGAAAATTAGTCTTCTTGTCCTCGGCGGTATCGGAGGATTTGTTGGGTCGCTTATTATTCTTCTACTAGGAATGGGAAAGAGGATGGACGAACCATTTTTGGCTTATTGGTTTGTTGGTCAGTCTTCTTTCTCTGCATTCGTGATCATAGGTAGCTTTGTTTGCATTGGATCTTTGGTTGCTTATATATATAGTGTTCTTGTTAAGGAAGAAGATACAGTAAGAGCGCAAGAAATAAATAAATCCACAAATGAATTTGTGTCTTTAATAACCCACCAGATGAGAGCTCCCCTTTCCTTCATATCTTATAGCATAAGCATGCTACTTAACGGACAGATTGGTGAAATATCAAAAGAACAAAGGGTCTTCCTCCAAAAAACCTATGGGAGTACAAAGAGCGTCATAATTTTGACACAAGATCTTCTTGACGTTACAAAACTTACATTAGGAAAATTAGGATTTTCCCTGCGGTATTTGAATCTCCCGGAGATTGAGAAAAATATCAGGGAGACAATTCAAAAATTTGCACCAATTGCACAAAGTAAAAATGTTTTGTTCGTTCCATCATTGGCTTTGCATTCTGAAAAATCTATTCGTCTTGATTGGTCGAGAATAAACCAGGTAATCGAAAATCTTATTGAAAACGCTTTGAATTATACTCCTCCCGGCGGGCAGGTTCGCGTGGAAGTCCAAGATAACACGTCTTTTTTATTGTTTGGTATAACGGACACTGGTATTGGAATTCCCAAAGAAGAACAAGCAAAGATTTTTAGCAAGTTCTTTAGGGCTAGCAATGCGGCGAGAGCACAGAGCGGAGGCACGGGTATTGGTCTTTATTTGTGCAGAGAAATTATTCGAGCCAATGGAGGAAATATCTGGTTTGTCTCCAATAAAGATGGGGGTACGAGTTTTTACTTTAGTCTGCCTCTTGTAACTATTGCTAAGTCAGGCTGGGATGAGATTGAAGAATTCTTTGTAAAGATTTAGAGGCGCTCCAAAACGACTTTCGGCACCTTGACTGTTTTTATAAACTGTGAAATAATCTTTGTGATGGATAATAATATTGGTACTGATCCTGGCCAGCAGCCATTAGCGCCACAAAATTCACCCCATTTTTCAAAAACATTTATTATTCTTATGGTAATAGTTATGGTTGTAGCAGTTGGTATTGGAGGATATATGGTGGGAGCAAACCAAAGTCAAATTGCCCAACCTCCATCTCAGTCACTTCCTCCAGTCACACAACCCTCTCCAACTCCTACTCAAGATGAAACTGCTAATTGGAAGACGTACAGATCTTCAAGATGTGAATTTGAAATAAGTTATCCTTCAGAGTGGAAGCTAGATGATGCAAGTAATAAACAAGAAAAAGAGAACTCTGCTTATCAGCTAGGGTGTGTGAGTATTGAAGCACCAAACTTTAAAAGGGTACTCGAAGCTAATACTGGTATGAATATTTTTATAACAAGAACAAAATTAGGCACAACAAGTCCTAGAGGTTTTATTATTAATTCGGTTGATGATTATATTAAGAGTGTTGAATCCCATCCTTATTCCGAAGGCGCAGCATATAATAAGCAAGATAAAAATTATGGTTCTCTTTCTGGTAAATATTTTGAATTGAATGCTTTTGGAAAAAGCGCAAGCTTTGTCATAGTCAAAAACAATGATTTATATGCACTGAGCTGGCCTAAAAAAGATGATGATCCATATATTAATTCTATAAATCAAATTCTCTCCACCTTCAAATTCACCCCGTAAATCATTGTTATATTGTTATTTTAGACTTACGTACTCTAACAATGGGACAATGGAACAATAGTTCAGTACTACCAAGTATTAGACTTTTCTTAGAATTGTTACAAAGTATACTACTATGTAGTGCTGTACTTTATACTTTACAGTTTCGTCGTATCTGTACCGATCCCATATCGGAAATCGCTAGGGCTTGAGGGAGTTTAGCTGGGATTTTATTTGCGTTTCGTTTTCCGTACCATAGCTTATTAATGCCCAATCTCCGTCTTTAATTTTTTGAAATAATAAATTGTCAGTTTTGGTTCCGTTTAGATAGAATTTTAAAGTTGCATTTGGAGTTGAGCAGAAGGTTTCTTTGGTGCCAGTTACCAAGCAGTTTTTGTCAAGCTTCATGGGCAACGTTTCGAAAAAATCCGTCCATGTTATGTCGTCTTTTTTTACATATACAATTGATGGATCGGAAGTTTCTATATACACGTTTTTTGAAAGATTATGGTACATGGAATTAGTAAAAACTCGCTTTAATCCGTTTGTAAAAATTGCGAATCTGGCTTTATAATCAACATTTTTTGGGACGTCTAAGGTAGGGGAGGGACTGGGAAGGACAGAGATTTTTGTAGTGGCAGTTTGGTTTGTCGCAAATATTTTGATTGACAATAAAACTATAGCTATCAAAAACACTATTCCTATTAGTCCGTATGTCTTTTTCATGTTTGGACTTAATTTTTTAAAGTTTGTTCGGGTTTACTCGGATTATCTTGTCATCTTCTAAATCTGGAACTCCGCGGCCGTCGCGGTCGAGAGTCCCGTGAGCTGCCCCGCGACGATCGTC
>JBBTXK010000069.1:0-14795 GCA_038062315.1 Patescibacteria group bacterium | reverse complement strand
AGGATATTTAGTCTAGAAGATTTAAAGCTGGTTTGTCAAATCCTGAACGGTTACCGATTAGGGTATTGACAGGGGTTTCTTCGTGTGCAATACTTTTTCTATATGCCAGATGGTGGAGTTTTAGAGCAACAACCTCAACCAACAATAAAGACTCCTCTAGGAGAAGAGTTACGAGGCGCCATGAGTAGAGGTGCTGAAAGACGACAAGCTACAGGGGAAAGAATTACACGTTTTTTTTCCAAGATAAAGCAAACATTTACCAGAGGTGTAGATTTTGCTTTTGCCTCTCCTGATATTGCAACAGCCTTAGGTAGTTCAGCCGCACAATTTACGCAAGAGAAAGCGGAACAAGTAAAGAATTCTGTTGCCGAAGCCGCAATAACCACATACGATAATATTATTGATGCTAAAGACAGAATGGTTATGAGAGCTCAAGATGCTGGAGATAGAGTGAGAGGCCGAATAAAAGATATAGGAAATGCGGCAAGAGGAAAAACTGTTGAGCTTGGTAAAAAAGCAGCTGTTTGGGGCCTTGCGAATATTGCAGTGCCGATTGAGAACAGCGCACAAGCAATTTGTACAATTCCTGCAGAAATCAGTCAATGGCAGGCAGATAGCGCGGCAGAACGTGCTGAGCGTCTGAATGCAAGGACAGCATTAATGATCGCAAAGGGAGAAGCGCGAGTAGCTGCTTTGAAAGCACGAATGGAAAAAGTACAGCAAGCAACAGAGGCTAGGGTTTCTAATACAAGTATGATGCAAGAGGCTGCAAGAACAAAAGCAGGAGAATTAAACAGCAAAGCTGCTGATAGGCGAGCTATAGTTAGGGGATTTTTTGGCAGAGCTAAATTTGCAGTCCAAAATTTGCTCACTAGCTAATTATAATTTATGGATTTACAGCAAGTTAAAGACACATTAAATAAAGCAGGATTTTCCGAGGAGTCTTTGAAGATGCTAAATCAGATCTTAGACCAGGCGATTGCGCGTGGATCTATTAGCCAGGAGGAAAAAACAAAACTTCTTGGTATTATTGATATAGAAATTGAGGGGGCCAATATCGAAGCAGATACAATGGAAGATGTGGCAATGGCTCTTGAGAGTTTTGCTGATGATGTTGACAGAGTTACAGATAAGGCAGCGGATGATTTGGAAAATATAGACAAGGACTTATCTTCAGATATTGATAGCGCTTCAATTGTAACAGAGAATCCGCCGACTCCAAGTCAAGTTACCACACCTCCCACAGCTACGCCGCCCCCAACCCCAGACCCAAATCCTTTACCTTCGTCATCTTAATAGAAAAAATATTTCAGACGTGGTATTATATCTGTTAAAATTTTCACTATAGAGAGAAAATTAAATCGTGCAGGGATTCAAAGCTACTTGGGAAAAAAATATGGTAGAGATAAAAAGAGTATTAATAGCAAACAGAGGAGATTGCGCAAGAAGAATTGCAGGTACGGTTGTTAGATTAGGAAAAACTCCAATTGCGGTTTACGAAGCACCTGACAAAAATAGTCTTCATGTAAAAGAAGCAGTAGAAGCACACGAGATATCAAGCTATACAGATATAGGAAGTTTTATAGATGTTGCTCGTGAGTCTGGTGCTGACGCAATTCATCCGGGATGGGGATTCCAATCTGAAAATCCGAAATTTAGAAAGGAATGTGATAAGGCAGGGATTATATTTATTGGCCCAACTGAAGAAGCTATGAGGAAAGCAGGCAATAAAGAAACCGCAAAAAAGATTGCTAGAAAACTCGGAATCCCTGCGATTAGGAGTTCTTCGAGGGTAAAGCGATCAGATATTGCTGGGTGGGCAAGTAGACATGGACTTACGAACGGTGATGACAGTGTGGCTATGATGATTAAAGCGGCAAAAGGCGGCGGAGGAAGTGGCAACACAGTAGTTTTTCGTCTTCGAGATTTAGAAGAAGCGGCTGAGAGGTTGACAAATCATTCGCGGAAACTTTGGGGAAAGTCAAGAGTCTTTGTGGAGCGTCTTGTGACAGATGCTCATCATGTTGAGGGTCAAATTGTGGGAGACGAGCATGGTCACCTAATCTATGCTGGATCGCGAGACTGTACAGTACAATATGGCAACCAAAAAGTTATAGAAGAAGCTCCTGCGCCTTTTTTGTCTTCGGAGCAAGAAAGGCTAGTACAAGAGTATTCGTTGGCGTTTGGAAATGAAATTGGGTACTCAAGCGCAGGGACAGTGGAGTTTTTATTATCTTCAAAAGAAGGACTTCTTTTTATGGAATTTAATACAAGAGTTCAGGTAGAGCATGGTGTTACAGAGCTTGTTACTGGTCTTGATTTGGTAGAACAGCAAATACTTATCGCTGAGGGCAAAAGCCTGCCCGCGCAGGAAGAAATAAAATTTTCTGGCGCGGCAATTGAGGCACGGGTGAATGCCCAGACAATTTATGAAGCAGATCCTAGAACGCTTATTCCTGCAGGTGGGGTGGTAGAAAATGTAATTTTTCCAGAAGGTAAGAATATCCGAGTAGATCACGCTTTGTACGACGGCTACGAAATCAATATGAATTATAATCCAACTCAGGCAAAGGTAATAGCATGGTCTTCTGACCGAGACGGAGCAATTGAGGGATTAAAAAGCGCACTAGGGAGATTTAGTATTACAGGAGTAGAGACTAATATTCCGCTTATTCTTGAGGTTCTTTCGCATCCTGATTTTCTGGGCGGGCAGCATAAGACAACTTTTTTTGGTCAGATGTTAAGAGAATTGGCAGAAAAGGAAGATGGGAATCGCGAGATGGCGGCAGCTATTGGAGTTGCTGTGGCATCGGCATTGCAAGAGAGGCAGAAAGAAAAGGGGACTCTACCTGCAAACGGTAGGCTTTGGAGGCAGGCTGGCCGTACTGATCAAATGAATGCAAGAGGAAACTTTGGTGGACGAAGGTAATTAAATTAGTTTATGTCGAAAATTGGTGAAACTTTTTTTACAACTGTTGGCTGCATGGATGGACGAGCGCAGGAAGTGGTTGCGGAGTTTGGTAGGCGGAGATTTGGCGCGCTGTTTCCGGATACTATTACTGAAGCGGGATTGGTTGGAAGTTTGGCAAAGGATTCCCCAGATCAAAGTTTGATTGACTCAATTAAAAATAAACTTAACATTTCTTTGGAAAAGCACCATTCAAAAGGAATTATAGTTCATGGCCATCAAGAGTGCGCAGGAAATCCAGTTGAGGATGAAAAGCATAAAGATGATATTAGAAAATCTGTTCAACTAATTAAGTCCTTGATTAATTCCTCAATTCCAGTTATGGGAGTATTTGTAAAACGACCTTCGCAGCATCCTTCCAAATGGGAAATCGAAGAAGTATAATACCCTCATGCAAATTCGTAGTTACAAAGAAGCAATAGAGTATCTAGAAAGTTTTATTGGGAAGGTTGTTTTTAAGGTGGATCCGGAAACTGTCAAGCTTCATCCTCCGCTTGATCGGATGAAAATGTTTTTGAAGCTTTTAGATAATCCGCAAGATAAATTTAAATCGGTTTTGGTTGGCGGGACTTCTGGGAAAGGATCAACAGCGTATTTAATTTCTCATATTCTAACAACTGCTGGTTATAAAACAGGACTTACTATTTCTCCGCATCTGCAAAAAGTAAACGAGAGAATACAGATAAATGGTAAACAAATTTCAGACGCAGAATTTACTAAGATGGTCAGTTTGATAGTTCGAACTATCGAACTAATGAAAAAGATGGAAGTTGGAGCCCCGTCGTATTTTGAGATTTTGATTGCTATGGCATTTTTGTATTTTGTAGAGCAAAAAGTGGATATTGCTGTTGTTGAGGTTGGCATGGGTGGAGAGTATGATGCGACAAATACTCTTTATCCATTGATCTCCGTTTTGACAAACGTTTCTTTAGATCATACAAATGTTTTGGGAGGGACAGTCCAGAAGATTGCGAGGACAAAGGCGGGAATAATTAAAGGATTCTATTATCAGTGTCATCCTGAATTTATTTCAGGATCTCCTGCCCGCAGGCAGGGCTTTTTACAACCAAACGAGATGCTGAATCTCTTCGAGCCTGAGCCGATTCGGTCTGAGCCTCACGGTCGAAGACCTCAGAGCCGAAGGCAAGTTCAGCATGACAAGGAACAAAGACCAATTGTTGTTACTGGAGTAAAGCAGCCGTCGGTTATAAGGATTGTTGAGAAAAAGTGCAAAGAGGTTGGAGCAGAAGTTTTTAGGATTGGAAAAGATTTTAACTTCAAAATAAAAAAAGAGAGCCTTGAAGGTTCGTTTTTTGATTTAACAACTAACCACGATCGTGGCAAACAGTTAAATGGTTTGCATCTTTCTTTGATTGGGGAGTTTCAGGTGGAGAATGCGAGTTTGGCAGTAGAGACAGTTTTGCAGCTTAGAAAATTTGGATTTAGGGTTTCTGACAAACAGATTAGAAAAGCTCTAAAAACTGCCTTTTTTCCGGGGAGGTTTGAGGTTTTACCGATCGCTCGGGGTCCTGTCGCTCCCTCGTCTCGCATCCCGAGTCCTTCAGTCGCAAGCTCCCTGCGGGCACTCGATGGGACGCCCTCCAGTCGCGCCACCCCTCGCTTGTCAATTATTCTCGATGGCGCTCATAATCCGACAAAAATGAGAGCATTTATTAAAGCCCTTAAAAAGCTTTTTCCCAATCAGAAAAAGATTTTTGTTGTTGGATTTAAATTCGACAAAGACATTCCAAAAATGCTAAAGCAAATTGTGCGAGCTGCGGATACGATTATTGTTACTGAATTTCATGGCAAGACGGATGTAAACATAAACGCATCAATGAAAGTCTCAAATCTCATCAGGCGATCGCCTGATCAAATCTCAAATTTAAAATATGATAAAAAGATTAAAGTTATGGCCGAGGGCAAGTCAAAAGCAGCGTTCAGTAGAGCACTTAAGATTCCGAAACAATCCACGAAACAAGTTCAGGACATGGTTCGGAATGACAATTATATTATCGCAGTTACTGGTTCATTGTACTTGGTGGGAGAGGTTAGAGAGTACCTTTTTGAGATTGCTTCGCCCAACAAATTGGGCTCGCAATGACACTATTTTATGTTATAATCCTTTTATGGTTTTATCAGACAGGGATATAAAAAAGGCTTTAAAGAATAAAAGAATAATTATCAGTCCAACTCCCACTAAAGTACAATTTGGGTCATGTTCGGTAGACCTTCGTTTGGGCAACAATTTTAGGGTTTTTGAGTACAGCAGAAGTCCCTATATAGACCCATCAAAAAAAGATTACAGCCGTGAAATTACAAGGGAAATAGTTGTGAAGACTAACGATTTCTTCGTAATGCAGCCGGGAGATTTTGTTTTGGCAGTCACTCTTGAACGAGTCAAAATCGCAAACGATTTTATGGGAAGACTCGAAGGAAGATCATCTCTGGGCAGACTTGGAATAGTGGTTCATTCGACTGCTTCTGTTTTTGATCCGGGGTGGGATGGCAAATGCGTTTTGGAGCTTGGCAATTTAGGACGGATAGCTGTAAGGCTAACAGTTGGTATGCGAATTTGTGCGATGACATTTGAAGAGTTATCAAGCGAGGCAGAAATGCCCTACTCTATGAATAAGCGGTCAAAATATATTGGTCAGAATGGTCCTGATGAGAGCAAAATCCACGAAGAAAAATAATTTAAGCATAAACTCCCCGCGCCTCTGGTGGCAATAGCGCAGCAACTGTTTCTCCGAGAAAAGTATTAATATCCTCAACGCTAACGTTTTCATAGTTTATGGGTAGTCCAACTTTAACTCTAACTAAGCTAGTTTTGGTAGGATGCCATAAGTTGGTTGGATGCCGTAAAACAGTTTCTATCAGATAGCGAGTAGTAGGCCTATTGTTATCAGGACTTTCAAGACGATAGCCGCCATGTATTCCAACAGGTATCAATAGAATTTTATTCCCCATGTCTTCGGACAATTTTATTAGGGTATTCATGTCCTTAAATTTTTGCATACCAAATCTTTGACTTTTGCCAATCAAGCTTCTCCTTTCACTTCTTCCTGCCGTCATTGTTCCTTCAGGAAAAACAGCAATTCCATATCCTTCTTCAACTTTTTGTTTTAATCCATTTATATAGGTAGGTAGATTAGAGTTTAAGCCATAACGTTGAGTATCACTTTTGCGCGTATAATCTATCGTCATAAGATGGAACTGTTCTTCGGTAATTTCTTCCATCTCTAGTATTCCCATCTTGACCATATCTCCTTGATGGCCTGATCTCATAGATGATGCTATCGGGATGACAAATCCTTTGAAGCCGTCTGTTTCGCCAGTCAGGCTATTTGTTAGATCAGTTAAAGTTTTTGTAATAGATGCTAAGGGCGCGCCATCCATGTGGGAAGTATGTGAAGCAACTATTATAGGTGTAATTTTTCCGCCTAAACGGAAAGCATTTAAATATTCTTCCTGGAATCCAGAAGGATATTCAACAGGGATAGACGAAATAAACCTTGGCAGATCTTTTGCCATTAAATGAATAGTTAATCGGGTAACCCTTTCTTTATATGTTGGCATTATTTTTCTTTCGGCAAGTGACATTTAGCTGTTATTGTAGCATATTCTAAAACAACTTTTTCTATGCTATGATAGGAGATATTCAATGAAGTATCATATTGATTTTGACATAGAGCTCAGGCGCAATCCTTACAAGGGAAAATATATTGCATTTGAGGGGATTGATGGAAGCGGAAAAACTACACAAGTTGATAGATTAGTTAAGTATTTTAAAAAAAAGGATAAGTCTGTTATCGATGTACGCGAGCCGCGAAAAGAAGGGCTAATTGGAGATATAGTTCAGAGGGTTTTGACCGGGAAAATAAAAATGTCCTCAGTTGCTCTGCAGTATTTATTTTCTACCGATAGAGTTCTTCACCATGAAGAAGTTATTATACCTTCTCTTAAAAACGGAAAAGTAGTGATATCGGATAGATGTTTTTGGTCAGCAATTGTTTACGGGATTTTAGATAGGACAAGGGGGCGGTATAACTTTGAAGACGCAGACTTTTTACTTACTGCTCACTCTATACTTTCTATGTATCATAGGTTCATCGTTCCCGACTATACATTTTATTTAAAAACATCTCTTACGACAGCTTTAAATCGGATTTCCAAAAAAGACGACTTGAAAGAAATTTACGATGACAAAAATAAACTCGAGCAATTAATAGTAGGATATGATTGGTTGGCTAAGAAATTTTCGAATGAAATTACTGTGGTTGATGGTGAAGGTTCGGTTGAGGAAGTAACGGAAGAAATAATTAAAAAATTGACCTAATTAATCTAATTGACCTAATTCCTGCCCGCCGGCAGGCAGGTCTAAGTTGGGATTTTGGGAATTGGGATTTGATTAGAATAATTAGAAATTAGTAATTAGAAATTTTAAAGATATGGTTCTGGGGCCGAAAGAACTCTTAAAATTAGTAAAAAGCAAGAAGCTTGTTGAAGGCTTGTCAGAAAGAGAACTGACAAATCCCGAGGGCGCGGGTTTTGATTTGCGGCTTGGAGAGGTTTATAAAATCTTAGGGGACGCATTTTTAGGTGAAGTTCATCGGAAAACTGCAGAAATAGAGCTTGTTAAAAAATTTGATGAGAAGAAAAAAGAAAGTATTAAAATAAAACCAGGAGATTTTTTCTTGGTTAAGACAATAGAGTCAGTTAATATGCCTTTTGATTTAACTGCAAGCATAACCCCAAGGTCAACAACTTACCGTTCTGGTTTGTTTCTTCGAACGGGCAATGTGCCTCCGGGATATTGCGGTGGACTTATTTTTGGTCTCAAAAACGAGGGCCCGATAACAGTTGAAATCGAAATGGGCGCGCGTATTGTTCATATCCAGTTTTCAGAAGTCAAAGGCGGCGGCTCTCTGTATCGTGGTCAATGGCAAGGCGGGAGAGTAACCGCCCGCAAAAAAGAGAAGCAAGTATAAGTTTTAAAATTGGGTTTATCTCTATGAGCGAAACAGGCGAAGTAATAGAATTACATCGTTTTGACAAAAACAAATCTCATAAGGTTGCTGTAATAAGAAAAGAAGAATTTCCGGAAACTTCTGAGCACACCGCAAGACTAAATGTAGATTTTATTTATGGGGCAAAAAAAAGGCAAATTAAACTTGTAAGCAAGTTCCCTCGTGTGTTTTTTCGCAGATTGGATCACTCTGACTACGCTAAAGAATATTATGATATTTGGAGTAGGCTTAAGAGGACAGGATTACCCGTAGTACCAACAGTTAGAAGGGTTTCTAAAGAAGAAGTCGTAATGTCAGATTTAACGGCAGATGGTAGCGTTTTTTATGATAAGAATACGAATGTCAGAATGGACTATCACACATACTCAGCTCATCCGTTCGATGAGAAGTTTTTAAGATTGAAAACGAGATCTGTTGTTAGATACGCAAAAGCAATATTAGATAAAGCAAATAGGGCGAATATAACACTAGCCCTGGACGATCCGTTGTCTTTATTGGTTCATCCCGATGGGACGTGGAATATTTTTGTTTTAGATATTGGGGGTACCAAGTTTGATGGAAAATCAACAGACTTTGAGAATAAAGTTAATCTACGCACTTTCGAAAATCAATTAAAGCATATGAAAAGCTGTCTTCGGTAAAATTTATTTTATTTAGTTTTAAGTGTATTGTTGCTTCTGTAGAGAAAGTTTGTTAATCTAGGGTAAAAGTTAGAAGTTGGCAGGGGTTATTTTCCAAGTTTCTTGACTTGTTTTAGGTTCTTGGGCAATAACAACAGGTTTTTCTTCTTTATATAAAGATTCTAATAGTTCTTCGTTTGCTTTATTGAGTCTTTTATCTGATTTTGAAAATGGCACAAAAGATACGTCTTGGGGTAAATTGGGAACGTTTTTACCATTAACAAGATAAGCAATAAGTTTATGTGTCAAGTCAATATTTTTTGATGTCTGCACTTTCTTACTCATAATAGCGTCTCCTTATTAGGACAGTAATAATACAATATATCCTGCATCAATACAAGTCAAGCCCCATATTTTTTAGAAATTTCGATCGATATATTAAATGATTTCTTTTAATATCATTACAAACCCAAGTTAATTCGTGATTCTTGTTTTTATATTTTTTTATTCCAGCAGTTGACTCTACGATACTTTGATCCTTTAACGAAACTCTAAAATGACGATGAAGAGATCCGTTTCCCCCATGGTCTTCATACCTAACAATCCACTCCCAATTATCTTTGACGTATATTTCATAAGAGATATTTTCGATTTTTCTTAGTCTATTATTTTCATTTCGCAACACTGAGAAAGAAATTCTATCTGTTTGAGTTATGCTGAGAGGCACGTTTCCTCTGTGTTTATGTAAAATTTCTCTCAACGCAGGAAGATCTACGGGATAAATTATTTTAATGTGTTTTCTGATTCTTCGATCCATCTATTTATTTTATCAGAATAACCTCTTGTAGTTTTTCGTGAGTTTTGTTATTGTAGGAAAGCAAAAATGAATATAGATTCGTTAAGAAAATTTCTTATTAAAGCGAATAAGGCTGGATATGCGACTGGCCAATATGATCGGTTTGTAAAAGAAAAAGATAAATCAATGACAATTAGTTATGAATCAGGAGATTATCGAGCGCACGATAATTTCTTTGGTGGGGAACCATATGGCGGCCGCTATCTAATTTTCTATAAAGGAAATCCGGTATGGATAATGGTGTATTACGGTAAAGTATATGATTCAGTTAAGGAGTTCGAACCTGTTTACAAATTTTTACAAAAGTGTTTGTCGAATATGCCTGATGCTATGCCACTTCGTGGCCCAAAAGAATTTAGTGAGGGTAAATATTCATACAGAAATACGTGGGAAGGAAATTTAGACGAATTTTTTGGCAAAGAGGTTATTTTGCAAAGCGGTCAAAAGATATATAATGCAACATATATGGGAGGACTAGTTGATGTCCGAAAAGAACAGTTTCAAATTTAAGGACGTGAAAAAATTATGAAGCATCTCAAAGACACTAAGAAAAGTCGAAGTGCTGAATATCAGTATTTAGGTCTTCTTAAAGACATTCTAAAGAATGGTTCGGATAAGCCATTGTTTTTTACGCCGGAAGTTTTAGATCAATATAGAGAGAGAGGAGAGAAACCTCCGTTTATCCGATCTGTATTTGGTCGAGAAATGCGTTTTGATTTATCAAAGGGCTTTCCGCTTTTAACTACAAAGAAAGTATTTACAAGAGGGATTATTATTGAGCTTTTGTGGTTTTTGTCTGGTAGTTCAAATATCAAATTTCTTGTTGATAATAATGTCCACATTTGGGACGAATGGGCGTATAAGCGCTTTAAAAAAGCGCAAAATTTCAAATTTCAAATTTCAAATTTCAAATTGACTAAGGCGGAAAGAAATATTGCAAACCAAGACGAGTTTATTCAGCATTTGAAAGAATTGCCTGAGGACTCGGAATTTGTCAGGGGGTGGGGAGATTTGATAACGGTTTATGGAAGGATGTGGAGGAAATGGCCAGCAAGTGATGGTAGAGAGATTGATCAACTAGGATGGGCGATTGATGGTTTGAAAACCAAACCATATCGTAAGTCTTATGTTGTCTCGGCTTGGAATCCAGATTTTATTTACGCGATGGCATCCAAAGGAAATGCAAATGAAGTGCCCCCATTTTGTCATACTATGTTTCAGTTTGCTGTGACAAATGAAAAATTGCATTGTGGTTTGTATCAGCGGTCTGGCGACACATTTTTGGGAGTTCCATTTAATATCGCAAGCTACTCCATGCTCCTTCTTATGGTTTCTCAAGTAACAGGCATTGAGCCTGGAGAATTTGTGCATTTCTTAGGCGATGCCCATATTTATTCTAATCATTTTAGTCAAGTCAAAGAGCAGTTAAAACGGGATCCTCGACCGTTTCCAACCATGAAATTAAACCCCAAAATAAAGAATATTGATGACTTCGCTTTTGAAGATTTCACTATTGAAAACTACAACCCCCACCCTCCGATCAAGGCTGAAATAGCGAATATTGGAGGATTTTAGATGAAAATAAGTATTATCTGTGCGATGGATGAGAAAAGGGGGATTGGGAAAGACAATAAAATTCCCTGGCATATAAAAGAGGATCTTGTTAAGCTTAAAAATCTCACAAAAGATCGCGTGGTTATTTTGGGAAGAATTAGCTATGATTCAATGCTTTGGTATTACAATAAAAGTGGCAAGCCTATGCCGGGGAAGCTTTACATAGTTGTTACGCACGGTAAAGATTATAGCCTCTCAAGAGAAAATGCCATTACAATTGGTTCAGTTCAAGAGGCTGTCGAGAAGGCCTCTCTATATTGTCATCCTGAATTTATTTCAGGATCCCCCTCACCCCAACCCTCTCCCTCGAGGGGAGAGGGGGAGGAGAGGGTGAAAGAGATGCCGAACCAGGCTTCGCCTGATCGGCATGACAATGGATACGAAGTATTCATCATTGGGGGAGGTCAAATTTTTCAACAGGCACTTCCATTGGCAGATAAACTTTATCTAACAATAGTCGAGGGAGATTTTAATTGCGACACTTTTTTTCCAGATTATTCAGAGTTTAGAAAAGTCATTTCTGAAGAGGAAAAAGTGGGAGAAGGGCACAGGTATAAATTTCTGGAACTTGAAAGATAAGGATTTTTTGTCTCCATTGACAAGTCAATTGCAGTTACGGTACAGTTAGTATTATGAGTAAAAAGCTACTTTTAATCGAAGATGAAGAGTTTATCAGAGAAGTTTATAAAGATGAGCTCCAGTCTGCGGGTTTTTTGGTAGATGGTTTCGCTACAGGAAGCGAGGGGTTAAAAGCTTTTAAGGAGAATTATTATGACTTGGTGGTTTTGGATATTATCCTTCCAGATATGAATGGTTTGCATGTTTTACAAGAAATGAAAGAAGATTCTCTAAAAAAAGATACTCCAGTTTTGATTCTAAGTAACGCAGAGCAAGACATAGTTATAAAACACGGACTTCAATTTGGGGCAGAAGATTACATGCTGAAAGTTCAGAGCACCCCAGACATGATAGTTGACAAAATAAAATTTATCCTTGATAAGAAAAACCCACAGAAAGCAAATCCACTATCGTGAGGCTGATTCAGGAGTTGTAGCCTCAGAACCGCAGGCTGTTACAGTAATTATGCCATTTGCATCACGAAGTACAGTGTAGCCAGACTTAGAAGCTGTATAGGTTGTTCCGCCCAGCGGGTCGATTGGCATGCTTTTTAGATAGGCAGCTGCACTGATTGTTCCTGTTATTATTTCTGAGCACACAGTCGATGTTACGCTGCAATTTCCGCTACCGCCTAAGGTGCAGCCTGAGCTTCCATTTCCTAATTGGGTTACAGTTCCTGCTGCAGCTAGATTGGAAGGATAGGAGCCTTTATTGTCTACGATTGTCTCGTGAATAGCTGTTAGTATAGTCTCAACGTCTGTAACACGTCTTGCGGCACGAGCATCTTTTAGTCTTTGGGCAGGATTCAGAGCAGCAAAAACTGTTACTGCCAATGCTGCGATAATTGTGATAACTATTAGTAGTTCAATAAGAGTGAAGCCTCTATTTGATTTCATTTTACTAGTTCTCATTTAAGTAAAGCAGAGATTTAACAATCTGTCAAGAGTCATTTTTGCATCAATTTAAGATCAAATCTAAAATACAGAAGAACTTCAAGAGCAATAATAATTATAAGAAAAATTATTGAGACTATCCAAAAAACCGGCAATTTGTTTTTTTTCGGAGAGACTATTTTTAGAGATGGAGAGGGACTGAAAGTTCTTATTAGTTCTAGATTGAGTTCTTTTTTATCCTTGTCTTTAGTATCTTCTTTATAGGCTAGGCTTATTGTTGGACTAAGCTGTTGTATTTGCGTCCTGAAATTTTCTTTTTCGTATTCTTGAAGATTGAGAGCATCTGTATTACCGCAAAAAACTATTTCTTTAGGACCAATTTCGAAATTTTCTTTTGTGAATAAAATAAACTTTTTTACTTTGCCCAAGGTTAGCGGAAGATCCAATCGTTCTGTAGCAAAAACCGCTTCTTTTTGGGCAAAAGTCAAATACGCTTTGTCATATAAATAAATAAAAAGAATAGGGGGAGCTTGCTTTTGAGTCAAACGGGCAAGAGAAAGCGACAAAGGCTCTATTGTTTCGATACGGACTTCGGATTTAGTAATTATTTCGCTTATATCTTCGAACAATTCTTTAACAGCTGCGACTACTAAAGTTTTTCTGTTTGAAACTTCTTTAAAATACCAAATGGTTTTGTTGAGGTCTTCGGGAATAAATTCTTGAGCCCTTTTTCTAATTACATCCCTATCTAAAACTGCTTCTTGCGGAAAAGACAGCGTAATAACATATACAAAATCTTCGCTTATAAGTAATCTTGCGTAGTTCCCAATTGATTTTTTGTATTGTAAAATAAAGCTCAGCAAATTATCGAAGTTCCAGTCAGACTCGGCAATTACATTTTCCCTGGGTATTTTACCGAAAACAACTGATACAATTTTTATTTTGGATTTGGTTATAAAAAGAATAGATTTTTTTCTTTCGAACATATCTTAATCATTATATCTCTTTCCAGCTCGAAAGAGTGATGCCGGTTGGGTTGCGCGTATATTTTATTTCAATAGTGCGTTTATAAGTAGTGATAGATGTGGTAACAGTCATTGTCCAAGGAATTGAAACTTTTGAGATAGCTATAGAGCAACTGCCTTCTTCGGGTCGCTCAATGGTTCCGCCAGAGTAACTAGCATCAGCCCTTGATTTTAGTAGTCCATCTTCTACGCACCCTTCTACGAAAGTAAGCGTATCTTCGCCTTTGAATAAGGAAAATCCGGACTGAGCCTCACCAATTGCAAGAAGAGCAACAGTTGAAGCAGTTGTCAAAACAACAGACATGACTATCAGAACTGTAATTAGGGCGATGTAGCCTTTTTGCATAGTCAATTACTCCTCACCTCCGCGCTTGCGCGCAATTCTATTGACTCAATGTATTCTCGTCTTTGTCCTGAATAATTGGAAGTTACACCCAACCTAAATCCTATATGTTTGGTCTTGTTGTCCAAGGAAGTATAGTTAGAGAATTCTAAGGTAGTTACATTTGTGTCGTCTGAATTGAGATTTACAGGTCCTGTTCCGTTTTTGTTAATTCGTATTTTTTGAGATGACAGATCGATAACAGTAGTTGTATCTGGAGAAAAATTAGTTAAGGAAATACTGGTTGAGCCGACACTTGTGATGCCGCTAGCCCGTCTTATTTCCTGCTTTATTCTTTCGCTAACAAAACGAGCTTGAGTATATACCTCTTGCTGGACGCTACTTTTAACGCTACTTGTTATTGCACTCCAGCCAAAAGGAACTATGGTAGTTAGCATAATAGTAACAATACTTATGTAGAGGATAAGTTCGATGAAAGTGAAACCATTCTGACATTTGACATTTGAAATTTGACATTTGAAATTCATATTTATGGCATCGCAATATCGGCAATAATCTTATTGTAGCGTAAACTATCAAAAGTTTGTTAACTTAATTGTTCGAAAGAAGTTAAAATAACAATGTAAAATTACGGTATAGCTATATTACTGGAAGTACCCTTCAAGCCTTGGTACTGCTGAAACCCTACTTTAAATTTACAGTTAATTTTTCTTTGATCACACAATGGATAAGGTATCGTGACTGTTTCTCCGTTTGGATCCGGAGGAAGCGATATGCCTTCAAGAGTATGTTCTCCATCAAATGGAACCGGCAGGAAACAACGCTCTT
>JBBTXK010000068.1:0-2595 GCA_038062315.1 Patescibacteria group bacterium | reverse complement strand
GCATTAAAAACCAAACACTAATAAAAGATAATGGGATAATAGCAAGAAGATATACTTAACAAAAGGGGGCTTTGCAGAGATCAAAAGAGAATACGATGAATTGGTAAACGTAAAGAGACCTGATGTTCTGAGTCGAGTTACACAAGCCCGAAACATGGGGGATTTGTCTGAGAACGCAGAGTATGTTTCCGCAAGAGAAGAGTTAACCTTTATAGATGGTAGAATTGATGAGCTTGAAATTTTGTTGAAACAAGCAGTTGTGATAAGAGACAGTAAAACTTCTAGTCACGCTGTAAAACTGGGGTCAACAGTTACTCTTAACGTTGGTGGCAAGAAAGAAGTTTTTACAGTTGTAGGCGAGTGGGAAGCAGATCCTACGAACAAAAAGATTTCTCATCAGTCTCCTCTTGGCAAAGTCTTGATTGGTAAAAAGGTAGGAGAAAAGGTACAAGTTGTTGCCCCTGCAGGAAAACTCACTTATCATATTGTTGCAATAGGATAATATTTAGCATTTCCCCTTAACATGAAAGCAAATCTACCTGTTAAAAATTTGTTTGGCCACATAGCCTCTTTGGCCCAAAATCAGCCGATGAACATTGCGCTTTTAGGAGCTGACAAGGAAGGAAAGATCCTAAGAACGATTACTTATAGAGAGTTAAAATATAGAATTGAAGATGCAGCATTTTGGTTGATGCAAAACGGCTTGAAAGATAAAGACGTTCTTGCTGTTGCACTGCCAAGCTCTCCTGATTTTTTAGTGTTAAGCTGGGCTTGTTGGAGCGTTGGAATTATAACAGTACCATTAGATACCAAGCGTGACACAATTGATGAGCATAGATTTAAGATAGCAGCTTCTAAAGCAAAATTTATTATCACCAAAGAAGGAACTTTTACAAAAGAGGCTATAGCGCAACTATCAAAATGTAAGTTACTAGAAATTGATCGTTTGGATTTTAGGGGCGTTGACAAAAAGACGTCAAAGATATTATGGAAGAACGACCTTTCTTATCAGGCTCTTATTTTATTTACTTCCGGTACGACTTCTCATCCCAAAGGCGCAAGACTGAGTCTTAAAAATTTAATTGTAAACGCTTTTTCTATAGAACAGTGGTTTTGTATAGCAAAAGATGATAGGTTTATGGTAGTTCTCCCTCTTCATCATATAAATTCAACCACTTTTTGTCTTTCTACCCTGCTTGGGGGGGGAAGCATATGCTTAGTTCCTGGCTACTCAAATTCGAGATTTTGGAAGGAGCTATCCGGTACATCTGCTACATTCACGTCAATTGTTCCATCTATTTGCTTTGATCAGCTTTCAAGAGTTAAAGAATTTCAAGCCTATCGGAATAAGCTTGCTGTTAATAGGATTCAAATAGGATCTGCGCCAGTTGTCGTAAGCGATGTTAAAAAATTCATGAATTTGTTCGATATTCCTTTATACCAGGGTTATGGACAGACAGAAACAGCGCTTCGGGTGACAGGCGTATCTTTGAGCCTAGATAAAAAAATTTTCAGAAATCTCATCGACTCTAATTCTATTGGCAGTTCTATGAGTTGGGCTGAAGTTGAAATAATGGATAGTAAGGGAAACATTCTAAAAGAAAGTGAAGAAGGAGAGCTCGTAGTTAAGGGAGAAGCGATCATGGAAGGTTATATTGGCCGCGAACAGGCTTTTAGAAAAGGCTATTTTTTAACAGGGGATATTGGTTATTACAAGATCATAAATAACGAAAGATTTTTTTTTCTTAAGGGAAGGAAAAAAGAAATAATTATAAAAGGAGGAATAAATATTTCTCCGGTGGCTGTAGAAGACAAACTTAAGAAAATAAGCAGCGATATAGCTGAGGCTTATGTTATCGGCGTTGAGGACAGACGTTATGGAGAAGAAATAGGAGGAGTAATTTGTTGGAAAAAAGATGTTGACGAAGATATGGCAATGCTGAATCTAAAAAATAAACTTATAGGAGGATCAGAGCTTATAAGTTTCTATGAGACTCCACAGTATTTAGTGTCTTTTGACTCTACTGATCTTCCCATGACTTCTACAGGTAAAGTCCAACGTTCTGAGCTTCGGAATAAAATCAAAAGAGAAGATTTTGAGGCGCTAAATCTTATTCATAAAAATTCACAATACACATTTTTGTATTTGCTTCCTAATTCTTCTTATCTTACGCAAGCTTTTGATTTATATAATTATTGTTGGGATCCATTGAGATTGGATGTGGATAAATTCAGAAACCAAATTAAGAATGGCTTTGCGATAGTTGCTTTAGACAAAAACAATAAGATTCAAGGCTTGGTTCTTTTAATAAGAACAAATATTTCTGAGAAAGCGCTTTCTTTGCTTTCCTATAGTAAGCTTACCGCAACAGATGCAAATAGCATTGCCTCAAATAATGGACAAAGCTTTGTTTGTGTTGCAATATGCAGCTCTAACTATGAACCCCAAGAGATTTCGGAAATAAAGGAGAGTCTTTCAGTAAAAGATGTAGAAAAATATTTATTTTCAGGGAAGGATCGCGTATTTAATTTTCACACCAAGATAAAAGGCGGACTAAATAAAGGGGCAAAATTAGTTTCAGTTTTACCAAATGC
>JBBTXK010000067.1:0-4337 GCA_038062315.1 Patescibacteria group bacterium | reverse complement strand
ATGCATGGAGAAGATTTAAATTTGGTAGGGATGACATTTCTATTTTAAAATGACACTAGCAATCGTGCTATAATGGAGAAGATTTATGCGGATCTTGGGAGTTGATCCGGGGATTGCGAGAACGGGGTGGGGAGTAATAGAATGTCAAATGTCAAATGTCAAATGTCAAAACTATGGGTGCGTGGAGACTTCAGCAAAACATGAATCTTCGGAAAGACTAAAAGAGATTTATAATTCACTGACAGGCATTATTGGGAAATACAATCCAGACTCGCTAGCAGTTGAGGAATTGTTTTTCAATACAAATGCGAAAACTGCTTTTATAGTCGGACAGGCAAGAGGGGTAATTCTTTTGGCCGCAGGACAAAGAAATATTCCAATCTCGATTTATACGCCTCTTCAGGTGAAAATGGCAATAACAGGTTATGGAAGAGCAGAGAAAGCCCAGATTGGGCAAATGGTAAAAGTTTTATTAAAGTTAAGGGAGATTCCTAAGCCCGATGATGTAACAGACGCTTTGGCAGTTGCCCTAACCCACGCATTTACTAATAAATTTAAGTAATTTATGAGCAGAATAGAAGCAGGAAATGTGATGGTTGTTGATGGTGGGGGAAGGGGCTCAGCTCTTGTTGATAAGTATGCTCAAAGCGAACATGTAGAAAGTGTTCTTGCAGTTCCTGGGAATGATTTAATGAGGATTAATACAGACAAGCCTGTGCAGATTTATCCTCAACTTAAAACAACAAGCGTTGAAGAAATCGCAGAAATCTGTGTAAGGCAAAAAGTAAGTTTGGTTGATGTTGCACAAGATAATGCAGTTGAAGCAGGGCTAGTGGATAGACTGCAGGCAGTGGGAATATCTGTAGTTGGACCAACAAGAGTAGCTGGGCAGATTGAATGGAGTAAGGCATGGGCAAGAGAATTTGGAGGAAGAAGACATATTCCCCAGCCATTTTTTAAAATTTGTTTATCGCAAGAAGAAGGAATTGCATTTCTTCAGTCTCAGCCAGATCAAGCATGGTTTGTTAAGGCGTCTGGACTTGCTGAAGGCAAAGGGGCCTTACCAGCAAGAAATAATAAAGAAGCAATAGAGCGAGTAAGAGAAATGGAAAGATTTAAGGATGCAGGCAAAGTATTTCTTATAGAGAAATGGTTACGAGGAGATGATTCTCCCGGCGAAGAATTTTCTGCATATATTTTTAGCGATGGAGAAAATTTTAAATTTGCTGGCAGCGCACAGGATTATAAAAGAGCTAATGATAATGATGAGGGAGAAAATACGGGAAGTATGGGCTGCAATTCGCCTGCTTTAGTTTTGACGCCAGATATTTTGCAGGAGATTGAGTCAAATATTTTTCGTAGAGCGATTAATGGGTTAAGAGAAGAAGGGAGGCCTTACAAAGGAGTTTTGTATCTTGGTGGAATGGTAATAAGAGAGGGTGGAAGACAGACGCCATATGCAATTGAATTCAATGCGAGATGGGGAGATCCAGAAGCTCAGGCAATTGTTCCCGGAATTATAAATGATTTTTTTGAGGTAGGCATAGCAATTGCGGATGGAGACATTAGAAATTTGCAATTGCAGACAGATGGCATGGCACGAGTAGTTGTTGCAGCTGCATCAAAAGGATATCCAGGAAATTATGATGCGGTAAGAGGCAAAGAAATTTTTGGCATTAAGGAAGCAAGAACAGTTAGTGGAGTAAGATTTTATAGCGCGGGAATCAAAGAAGACAGGGGTAGATATTATGCAAATGGCGGAAGGCTATTTTATATAGTAGGAGTTGGAAAAGATGTTATTGAGGCTCAAGAAAGAGCCTATGAAGCAATGAGTTTTGTTAGTATTGAAGGAAATAATTTGCATTTTAGAACTGATATTGGATGGAGAGACGTTGAAAGATTAAGGCAAAGGCGCGGTTAAATTTCTCCTCTTTCTATTTTTCTCTGTTCTGGCGTCTCATCTGGTCTTTTATAATCATCTTCAAGTCTCCAAGTAGTTCCCATTTCATGAGTGGAGAACTCAATAATGTCACAGTCTGTAATTCCGCAAAGCCTATGCTTTTGACCAACAAGTGTTCTGTATCCTTTTCCTTTTTCAAGTTCTGTTTCAATAAGCTCTCCTTTATTGTTTTCCCAAATTACTTTTGCACGGCCTGAAGTTAAAAGATAAGTTTCTTGTTTTGCATCATGAATTTGCATGGACTGACGGTGGCCGGCGTTAATGTGCATGAGCTTTCCCATATAAGGCATATCTTCCTGAACAAAGTGCAATTCATATCCCCACGGCTTTTCTATTCGTTTGACATATGGAGTATTGACAAATTTGGATTTGTCAAATTTTTTTGGATTAAAATTCATACATTCGACTTCGCTCAGTATCTATTTTAAATAATTCCTGTGGTATAATCAAGACGAATTCCTATTTCGTTATAATCATGTAGTTTGAGTGGAGATGTGCTAAAATAACTGCACAGTGACTAAGAAAACATATCTTTATATTGACGGTACTAATTTATTTGCTGGACAAAATGATCTCCAGAAAACTTCCCAAGCAACTCAAGATCATAGCCATAAAAAAGCCCCGTATGGTAAACATACGGGGTAAGTAAAGATATTAAACCAAATTTAGATGTAATTGTCAATAGTTTAAAAAATTATGATTGGGTTTTTGAGCGGAGAAGTAGTAGCTCGAGATTATCCATATATCGTTATTAATGTTAACGGAGTCGGATATAAAGTGCTTGTTTCAGGAAGCATATTATCGAAGATAATTCTTAATGGGAAATTAAAACTTTTTACTCACACACATGTTCGAGAAGATGCCATACAGCTTTACGGATTTTTAGATTCTTTGGACTTAAAACTTTTTGAAAATCTTATTAGTGTTTCTGGTATTGGGCCAAAAACCGCAATGAACATTTTCTCAGTGGGGACTAGAGAAGAGATTGTCCATGCGATTATAACAGGAGATGTGACTTTTTTTGTTGGAGTTCCACGACTTGGTAGAAAAAATGCTCAGAAGGTTATTATTGAATTAAAGAGCAGGCTCGGAAGCATTGGGGATTTAGATTTATCAAAAATCGATAACAAAGAAATTTCAGAAGTAGTTACAGCGCTTAAAAACTTTGGATTTAACAATAGAGAAGCATTGGAAGCGCTAAAAAATATAAAAGGAGAAGGAAGGTCAACAGAGGAACAAATAAGAATGGCGCTGAAAGAGATGGGGAAATAGATAGATTGCTAAATTGTTCGATTGTTGCATTGTTAACCACCCCTTTTGTCCCCTCCTTAAAAGGAGGGGTTAGGGGAGGTAACAATAGAGCAATGAAGCAATTTAACAATTCAATAATATGAAAGATGACAAATCTAAATTAAAAAAAACAAAGATTGAAGAAAATGGTGCCGAAGAGGAGGTTTTGTTTACTTCTCTCCGTGCTCAAGAATGGCCTGAGTTTCATGGGCAAAAACAAATTAAAGAGTCATTGAAAATCACAATTACTGCTGCCAAAAAGAGAAAAGAGGCAATTGAGCATATTCTTTTATACGGTCCTCCTGGCTTGGGCAAAACGACTCTATCTCATTTAATTGCCAAAGAAATGGAAAGCGCTATTCGTGTTACATCTGGTCCTGCAATAGAAAGAGCAGGAGATCTTGCTTCCATCCTAACCAATCTTGAAAAAGGCGATATACTTTTTATTGACGAGATTCACAGACTCAACAAAGTTGTTGAGGAGACGCTGTATCCAGCTATGGAAGATTATGCTTTGGATATTATTTTAGGAAAGGGTCCGTCGGCAAGAACTTTGCGCCTGGATCTTCCCCAATTTACTATTGTTGGCGCAACAACCAGAATTGGGCTTTTGTCAGCGCCGCTTCGAGACAGATTTGGAGTTGTTCATAGACTCAGCTTTTATACGCCACAAGAATTGGAAGGAATTATTATTAGCGCATCTCGCAAGCTTTCTGTACCAATAGAAAAAGAAAGTATTCAAGAGATAGCAAAAAGAGCAAGAGGAACTCCAAGAATTGCCTTAAAACTTTTAAAAAGAGCTCGGGATTTTGCACAGGTTAAAGGACAGGGCGAGATAACAAAAGAGTTTGCTCAAGAAGCTTTAAAAATGCTAGAAATTGATGATTTGGGCCTCGATGGCTCTGATAAGCGTTTTATAAAAGCAATCATTGAAAAACATGGCGGCGGCCCGGTTGGAATCGAAACAATTGCCGCAAGTATTTCTGAGGACATTGGGACAATTGAGGAAGTAGTTGAACCATACTTACTTCAGATAGGCTTTTTAAAAAGAACAAATAAAGGCAGAATCATAACAAAAGCAGCATAC
>JBBTXK010000066.1:0-34174 GCA_038062315.1 Patescibacteria group bacterium | reverse complement strand
AAAGGGAAGTTTGTGAGAAAAACAACGAATAGTTCTAACTTTTGGTAAATTTTTCTTAAGCGTTTTTAACGCCTCCTCTTCGATATCGGTTGAGGTAATCGATGAAGCATATTGATATATAAGTAATTCATATGGCCCTGTCCAAGAACCGATATTTAATATTTTTTTACCCTGAATAAAATCTTTAGAAAAAGAAAAATAAAATTTATGCTCTCCTTTTGCTTCGGTTGTATCAACGTTTTTAGAAAATAACATTTTCTTCGGATTTCCCATATATCATTAGAGCTTTATGCGAACAATTGAAAAGTCATCAATATCTCTAAAACGAGGATGCGCATTAAAATTTGGATCAGCAATTGCGTTCTGTTTGATTGTTGTATTTAATCCTTCCAAGCCTGACTCATTTACTATCTCAACAAACTGACGAAGACCTTTTTCTGTATGAATATCTATTCCTCCTGGAACTCCTCCATCGGAGAATAAAAGAACTTGTTTTACAATATCTGTACTGATAACAACAGAAGAAGTCACGTCAAAATTTGATGCCCCTGTAATCCTTCGTATATCTCCTTTATTACCTTGTCTCATGCATTCATATTCCTCTTCCAAAACTGGCTGCGTTCTTGGATCTTTTCCTATTTGTTCCATTACTTGCCGCACGGTTAATCCATATTGTTCAGCTACTTTTTTTGCTGTTGCGAATGTTTGTTGATCCTTTTTATAGACATCGTCAACGGTACGTAATGTTGCTTTTCCAGAACTGTCAATAGTAACTACATATACATCACCGGCGTTTGCAACCTCTAGCCTGTGGTTCTTGCTGTCAAATTTGACTGCCGCAATGCTTCCATACGGAATATTCATGGATTCCTCTGTGTGAGTTATTTCTGGATGATTTCTTTTTTCGTCTTCTCCAATAAACTGATTGCGTCTGCGTAGATTTGTAACGACGCTGGCTTGGGTATCAAGGGTAGAACCATACTCTTCTACTTTATTGGAAATATACTTTCCGCCGCTTAATCCTTCTTTGTCAAGGCTTTCAACTTTTGCAATTTGTGTTCCACCGTCAACAAGAATTATTTGCAAATTCTCTCCGTCGGAAATAGCAACAAATCCGTCTTCGTTCGCCTTTTTATTTGGTCCTCCGATCCTCGTCATTGCTTCTATAATGACTAATTTATCGCCGAATTCGATTTTTTTAGTTACTGGTTGACCATCGAGTATGTCTTTTGTACTCAATAGAATAATAGTTTCTGCCAATGGTTTTAAAGTCACTTCTTGACCTACTATTATAAGGGGATTCTTATTAGATTGTTCCATCGTATTAGCAATATTATATCATCTATCTGTTTTAAAAACGGGGCAGAAGGCTCGTGTTATAATCAACGCATTAGTTAATTTTTTCGATATTGATGAAAATCAAAAAAAGTATTCATAGGAATATTCTACTTATCTGGAAGAAAACTCCGATTATTAAAAAGTTGAGATTTGATAAATATCTTTTTCTATTAACAATTCTTTCAGTTGTATTTTTAGTAAGTGTTGTGCGTTACGGTCTGCGAACTTTTAAGATTCCTGAGTGGGATGAGCAGCACTACATGCGCATGGCAACTGAGTTTTATAGATTAATTAAATATAACTTATCACCCAATACTCTCCATGAAATGTTGCAAGTAGTACCCTTTAGACAAATAGGCTATCCACTACTTATTGTGCCATTTCTTTTTGCTTTCGGCTTATCAAATTCTTACTTTTGGGGAATTTTTACAAATGGCCTGTTGTATATTGTTAGTATTTTTGGGATATATTTCCTCGCAAGAAACTTTGTAAGCAAATTGGCTTCATTTATGGCAGCTTTTATTTTTGCTTTTTATGGCTGGACTCTTCTTCATGTCCACCTAACATATTCAGAAACAGCCACATCTGCGTTTTGTATATTAATCATTTTGTTTTTAATAAAATCAAATTATTTTCAAAGCAGAAAATACTCTATTCTTTTTGGCTTATCTTTGGGCTTGGGGCTTTTGATTAAATGGATAGTAATTGTTTACGTTTTCGGGCCACTCTTGTATGTTTTGTACCAAATTTTAAAGAGGCGCTTGTTTACGAAAAAAAGAGTATTATTACATGCGACGCTTTCATTCTTGATTGCATTCCTTGTCTCTTTCTACCCATATTATCAAAATTTCTATTGGATAATAGAATATTTTAGAGGACATAGAGTCGGTGGTCCAATGTGGCAAATAGTTTCAGGAGAAGAAAGAAATCCTCTCTCTGCGTACTCTCTTACATTTTATCTTAATTCATTTGCGCAGCTTGGTATTGTCCAGTTTTTGATATTTATTGCAGGATTTATCTTAGCTTTCAGAAAAAAAAGCAAATTAAAACCTATTTTACTTGCTGTTATTATATCGTATGCATTTTCTTGCTATGCCTTACTAAAAGCAGAACGACATATAATTCCTAATTTTCCGTATCTAGCTATTTTGTCTGCCTCTGTATTCTACGCAATCAAAACTATCCGTTACAAAACAATATTGATAGCTCTTACCATAATAATATCCATACTTACGTTTCTTGGAAGCGTATGGGGAAAAGGCCCTATGAAACAAAGTCTATATACACTTCCTGTTAAACTTCCCTTTGGTCAATTGGACAAAATATATCTTACTTCTATTTCTCGCCCGCCATATATTTATAAAATTAGCGGAAGAGAAATTCTAGATTTTATTGCAAAAGACAGCAAAAGTAATAGAATAGCAGATCCCCAAATCCTATCCTTATTTTATTATCGGCCTTTAGATGAACCCCTTATGACGTACAATCTTTACAATCAAGAAAAACCCTTAACTATAAATAATTTTGTTGGAACTGTAATTAATGATCCAGATAAAGAAGGAGTTATTCTTATAGATAATGTCTTGAAATCAGACTATATATTAACTAAAAGTGGCCAAAAAACCGACAACTATTTTGCAGAGATTAATTACAAAACATTAAAAGCTATAATTATTTTCTTTGATAATTATCTTGATATCAAAAATTATTACGAAGAAAGGGCTAAAATATGGATAAATCAAGATAGTAGCGAAGTTACGGTATTTAAAAAGAAAAAAGAAGTAAAACAAGAAGAATTAAAAAAAATGGAATTAAAATTTGTCGAGATTTTAAAAGAGGTTGGGAAGTAAAAAGTGTCCCGAAATGCATCATATTGTTTTTAGCAATACATAATTATTATAACGTTTTAGTATATGATAGTTCTTCAACCGCAAATCTTGTATCGCAGCATAATCTTCGTTCAGGAGTATCGCATCCAAACCATACTCCCTCATAATCTCTTTTACTGGTTTTCTTAAAAATGGATAAATGTCTGAGATTTTTTCGATATTGGTATAATCAGCATTAACCAATACTGGGCAACCAGTATGGTAAATAGTATTTGTGGTTATTTGATGCGGAATGCAAAGAAGCTTTGGTTTCTGTTTCAGCGATCTCAGATAGTCATACATTTTCTGTAAGCTTGGAGTTAGGGTACGAAGCTTGTCCTTAATAATTGCCTTTTTTTGTATTACGACAATCGTAATCAGCGCGCAAATACCCACAAAAATATATCCGGAAGCAACGGTTAGAGAATAGGGAGTTGTAAGCCAATGATTCAATAGCCAAGCCGATAGAAATGCTGTAGGAAAAGCAGAAAGCTCAAGATATCGCTGTCCTTCTCCCAGAAAACGAAGTCGAGGAACCCACGTTGTAGATAAGGCAAGGGCATACGAAAATATTACCCACAATACCATTTTTTGCATTAAAGGGTCCGATGGCATAAGAAAAAAGAAAATGTAAAACACAGGTAGTGTCCATGTATTGGTAACGGCAAGAACAAAAGGAGGAAATTTTAGGAATTGATTGTAAACACTAAATACAAAATCTTGAGTTTTATACTCCCTGTAATTGCCTCTAATTTGATGCGCAAAACGATATTCAATATTTTTGTACCAAAATTTTAAATTGCCTACATGTCCTTGTAAAACCCTCAAATAAAATCCTTTAGAAAACAAAAGAGCAAGAAAAAATGACAGAAAGAATACACCGATATAAATAATATTTCTACCATACAATGTAAAGAATAGCAGAAAAAATAATAATCCTTGAGTTGTGAGCCGATGAGATAAAAAGATAAATGAACCGGAAAAAATAGAAACAAGAAAGTAAACCATATTTCCCTGCTGGGTATAAATGAAAAGAGACATAAGCATGATCGTAAATAATGTATAACCAAGCGATCGCGGGGTGGCGCTAGAATTTTCAAGCACAATAATTGGAGTCAGTATATAAAGAGACTGCGTAATAAGCGCAATAAAAAGACTATTTGTTAACTGAAAAGAAATAAAGAAAATAATCAGTAAATGAATAAAATCGAAAAACGGAGAAAAGACAAACTCATATCGTTCAACAAGACGCTGGGGAAACCTAGAAAGAATAAGGATAAATGCGGGCGGATAATCGTATTTCCCAGATACAAGAAAACCATTCTCAATTCTTTTTGGTATTCCTTTTTGTCTATGGTACTCACGAAGGTACAAGAGGTGCGTCCAAATGTCAACACCAAAGCCCCTATTTAAGAATCGTGGGTATGCTTCGAAAATAAACCCAAGAACGGAGATTGGCAAAGCATAAATAAATAATTCAATTATATCCATAAACAGGATTATTCAACATATACTATAACAGAAAATATATTAAAAATAATAAAAATAGTGACCAAGAGACATAGGAAAAGCTGTGGCATTCTATCTTTTCTGTTTTTCCATATAAAATAAAGCATTGGTACGATAACAACAAGAATGAACGATCTATAGACGACAAACGAAAAACCGAATGCTTCTTTCCAGACGTTTTGCAAAAGCGCAAATCCAACTATCAATGCAAAAAATAAAGTCAAAAATGATAGTTTTTTTCGTTCTTCTTCCAATACAAAGGCTAATGCACTAATCAAAAACGGATAGAATGGATATCTATACCAACCATGACCTGGCTCATTAGGAATGGCGAAAACGTAAAGGACGAAATAAGAAATAAAAGGCAACAAAACAAATAAATGTTTTTTTATATCTTTTGAGATATAGAATATACTTACCCATCCAAATAAAATCCACCCATCAAGGTAATATCTATCTACAAGAAGCGGATGAGTAAAAATTGAGAATAATCCATCAAAAGATATATCGTACCGCGCTACTTGCAGCTGAAATAAATTAACGAACAACTCTTTGTCGAAATATAAACCATACGCTATAAATAACGAAAAAAATCCCGCAGCAACACCGCCTACAAATAATGCATCTTTCCATTTTCCTTTATAAAATAAAATCATCCCAAGAGATAGAGGTACGACAATCCAGGGAACTTTTGCCAGAATTAATAAACCGCCAATAACTGATGCAATATTCCTCATCCAGAGTTTCTTAGTCTGTAAGTATTTGTTAATTAAATATAGAGAAAAAAGCCAAAAAGGAATAAGAAAGTTTTCATTCTGAACGATTCTAGATCCTATAACAATTGTCGGTACAGTTGCATAAAGAATTGTACTTACATATGCAATTGTTTTCCCATAAAGCGAATTGGTAAAAATAAACAGCGCAACTATCGATAATATACCCAATACAGCAGAAAGTCCCCTCATATTCGTTAAGGTAACGCTATACATATCCTTTGCGCCGCTCAGAAGTGCCGATGTACCAGCAACAATACCAAATAGGGGCGGATGTTCAAGATATGGCTTGACGATTAAAAAAGCCGCGCCTTGATATCTGATTTCTTTTCTTTCTTTATACTGAGGGTGCGGAGACCAGGAAATTGGCACTCCTTTCTGTATAAGATTTATACCAAGCCAAGTCCACGCGAATTCATCAAATGTAGCTCCATGCCGCGGATATATTGCGTAATTATGGTATCGAAGCAAAAAACCAAGAGAAATAACAAACAGTAAGATAAAAAACTGTGACTTATTCTTTTTGAACATTTAAATTTTAACTTTTATTATTTCGGATTTCCCTTGCCTCGCTGCGAAGCGGGAAATTCTAACTTCGAATTTAATACTTCTAATGCGACTTCTGCTGTCTTGTCCCAATTATATTTCTCGCTTTCTTTCTTTGCGCCATTGCATAATGCTTGATATTTACTTTTATTTGTAAAAACTTCTCTAATTCCTTCCGCAAGATGTGCAGGGGTCTTATTTACAATAATGCCATTTATTCCATCTCTAACCACATCACGAAGACCGGGAACATCATATACAATTGCTGGTGTACCCACTGACCCTGCTTCGGGAACAGTCAATCCCCAGCCCTCATGTACTGACGGAACAATAAGTATATGAGCCTTTGATAAAAGCTCGAACTTTCGTTTCTCTGAAACAAAACCTAAGAATTTTACGGAATGAACAATTTTATAATCACTGATTTTTTTGCGTAACATCGTAATATAATCTGAGACTCCTGAACCTACAATCCATAACTGGCAATTTGCAATTTCTTTTTCAACAATGGAAAATGCTTCAATTGCTTCCAGCGCTCCTTTTTGCTTATTTATTCTTGCCAGATAAATAATTGTTTGTTTATTTTCTTTCTTGTGAATTTTTAAGCCTTTAGGATAAGAGATGCCTAAGGTCAAAACACGAATTATGTCTTTTCTCTGTCCTTCTTTTATTAAATCCTTTTCTGTTGATGGAGAAATTACCATCGTTGGGACATTTCTATACATCCAAAGATATATTTTTTCAGCCGCTCTTCCCAATAATGCAATAGGATAAGGAAAGAGCGTAAAGAAGAGTTTGTTTGCAACCTCACATACTAAGGCAATGGTTTTTTTCCTCGCATAAAGGACACAAAAAAAAGGAAAAAAATGTACTTCGTCAATTATTATATCTGTATTTTTTTTTAAATATATTGTGTAGTAGAAAAATGCGTATATATGCACCGTCCACCATGTTCCCTTGCGGATAATCTTTACACCATCTACAACCTCTGTCTCTTTACCATCATCAAACTTCGAAGTAAAAAGGGTTACTTGATGTTTTTGCCCAACCCAACGCTTCGCCATTTCGTGGGTTAAAATCTCAGCTCCTCCAGAGGCTGGGTTCTTTATGTCTCTCCAATTAAAAATTAAAATACGCATAATAAACAAATTAATCTTTAGAATCTTTTGTAGCCTTTGGCAAATACAACAAAAGACTAACAAGAAGTAAAAAAGAGCTTGTTATCAAGCTATTTATGATCTGCCCAATATCCTTATGGAAAAAATAAATGAGAACGATCTCCAAAACCGACCCCAAAATAGTTAAAATATAAACCTTAGTCTTGCCAATCGAAAGATAAAATAAATTCAAAAGATAGATAAAAGCATAAAACAATATAAAAATCGAAAACTGTCCAAGATATGGATTTAGAAGTCTTGCCTCATAAGAAGGGTAAAACACATTGCGAACTATCTCTGGAAAAATAAAATAAATAAAACTAAGTAGAACCGCAGGAACAGCAACAAGAAAAAGTGATAATAAAACTATCCCTGTTAAATCTTCTTTTCTTTCCTTTTTTTGGGCAACTAGAGGAAACAAAACTAGCGTGATTGGAGAAACTACAAAAAAAATAGATCTTCCCATAATTGAAATGGCTGAATATTGTCCTGCGACTGCGGGATCAAAAAAATGTTTAACTAAGATGATGTCGATAGTTATAAATGCAGTAATACCAATATTTGACAAAAAAACCGGAAGACCGTAAAGAGAAAGTTTGCTAAACAAATTTTGAATAGAAAGACTTCCGCTTTTTCTTTTCATCAACCTATAAATTGGAGGAAGGGTAAGAAGATAGGCAACTAAGATGGATATAAAAAATGCAGCTATTCCCCCTAAAACCTTGAGCCCAAAGAAAATAAGAAACATACCTAGTGCAAGTTTTACTAAAGAAGAAAATATATTGATGAAAGAGTAATATCCAAATTTTAATAACCCCTGTAAAATTCCAACCCCAACAGAAGATAAATACGAAAAAAACAAAGAAAGAGCTACAATATTAACTAGGAATACGGAACTGATATTGAGGAATTGTGATATTTGTGAAGAAAAAATAATCATTATCATGGCTACAAAGACAGATATTATTCCAATCCACATACTTCCAGAAACAAAAAGAGGCAAGAGCAATTGTTCCTTCTTTTGGCCTACGTACACGGCAGAAAACTTCGCGAAAACAGTAGAAATCGTAATTGAAAAAACAGAAAAAATATTAAATACGGAAACAAGAGATATTAGTGTGCCGTAGTCGGAGTGCGAGAGAAGTCTTCCCGTGCCTAAATTAAAAACATAGTTAAGTATGTTGGCTGTCATTGAGCCAAAAAAAATAACAGTGCTTCCGGAAATCAAAGGATGTCTAAATGCCAAATTAATTATTTTTCTCATTTTCTAACATTTCTCATATCTTTTATCTTATAAAACCTGAGAATTTTTAATCTGTAAAAAATTGCCAATGTATCCCAAAGCATAAGAAATACTATTACCCAAAAATTTTTAGTCGTAATGCTGCTAATCTTATTGAAATTGAGCTGTACAGGTCCTTCATAAATTTTTTTATACCCGTAAGCGCTTGAAACAGCCAAAACCTCCACATCAAAAGCGAAAGCTTTAACTAAAAGCATTGGGAATATTTTCTCAACTACATCTCTTTTGAAAAATTTTAAACCTACCTGAGTATCGCGAACCTTAAACCCAAAAAATAAATGAGTCAAGGTTCTGTAGCCCCAAGACAATACTTTCCTAAATATTGGATAATTTACCTTTGATTCGGGATGCAGCTTGCTCCCAATCATGATATCCGCATCCTGCCATAACATATAATCTAAGAGAATAGAAATTCCTGTCGCATTTATATCCATTCCTGAATCCATAAATCCGATAACATCTCCTTTTGCTCTTAGCATGCCGTATCTTACAGCGTGTCCTTTTCCCTGATTTTTTTCATACCCCAGAACTTTAATATTTTTTTTATTAATTCTTTTCGCATTTTCGAAAGTGTTATCCATAAACCCATCAACAACAACAATTATCTCATACTTATAAGGAGTTTCAGACAAAACTTTGTCAAGGCTTTCTATATTTTTTAAGATCGTCCTTTCTTGCTTGTAGGCTGGAACAACAAGGGATAATAAGTTTATGTTTTGCATTTACGAAGATACAAAAAAATCATGCAATGTTCAATTAAAATTCCAACATCAAAACAATGTTACCAAATATTGCTAACTAATGCTAGAATGATTTACTACTGATCGGTAGACATCTATGGTTTTTTTTGTTGTTTTTTCCCATGAAAACTTTTTGGCTTGAGCAAGACCTTTCAAAGCAAGTTCCTTTCGCAGTTTTTGATTAAAATAAACCTCACCAATGCCGTTTGCAAGTTCGTTAATATCATACGGATCAACATAATATACTCCGCCTCCTGCCACTTCAGGAATTGATCCGTTCTTAGACGCGACGACAGGACATCCGCAAGACATTGCTTCTAAAATTGGTAAACCAAATCCCTCATAAAGAGAGGGCATCGCAAAAACTGTTGCTAGGTTATAAATAACGACCAAATCTTTTGCTGGAATAAACCCATGCCTTATAAATCTCCTATCGTTTCCTATTGATTTTATAACGCTAAACAAATCTTGATTCCAGGGATTAGTCCAATCAAAATCCTTCCGAACTAAAGCCGCTCCAATCATTACCATTGTTAAGTTAATTTTTTTAATAGCCTCAACAAGTCTTGGCAGATTTTTATTCCACGTTACATCACCAACATAGAGAACAAATTTATCAGGCAATTTATATTTCTGCTTAATGCTTTGAAGTGCTGAGGTATTTATCTTTTTGAAAGAAGGCGATGCCGCAAGATAAACTACATGAATTTTATTTTCAGGAATATTTGTAAATTTCAATATATCATTTTTTGAAGACTCTGAATCGGCAATAAGTGCATCTATTTTTTCTAAAAGAAATTTTTGAATTTTCCATTTTATTATTCCTCGTAATCCTGATGGAAAATTCCTCGGAAATACAAGAGGAGT
The DNA here is from genome assembly GCA_038062315.1 of Patescibacteria group bacterium. Lineage (GTDB taxonomy): Bacteria > Patescibacteriota > Microgenomatia > Levybacterales > UBA12049 > JACOXT01. The sequence goes on along the minus strand of JBBTXK010000066.1, from coordinate 24,073 downwards.
AAGATCATGAACTGTTACCGCTGCCTTATATTTTCTGGCAAAAGGAAGTGTTAGAAAGAATGGCTCGAAATAAGGATAGTGTACCAAGTCAACATTTTCGGGTATTTTTTCTCCTCGAGTAAAAAAAATATACTGATTATTAGGATAATAACTTACTAGATGCTTCTTTAGATATTCTATATAAAAACCTGTTCCCCTTACCCTATGCTGCAAAGACTTCTTACTTGTTAACGGTGAAACATCAATTGCAATTCTCATATTCTTAGAGGTTTGATTATATCATCAATTGTAATTTAATACTTATTTTGTGATCTCCATTTTCTCCATAAAACACCCATTAAGGGGTTTGTCAAAACTACAATGCTATATAACGCTGAAATAATAGTAACAAGAGATGCCAATTTTCGAATATCCGTGTCTAACAATATTACATCTATTGAATGTTTGCCTGCAGGAATCAAAAAATTAATCAGCCCGTCGCTGTTGTATTTTATCTTTTTCTTTTGTCTATCAACAAACACTGTCCATCCAGGAAAATAAGCAATATTGACAACCATTTCTGAAGGTTTGCGTGCAACAACATTAAATTTATAGTGTGTCGATATTGCTGATAATGCGTTAACTTCTCCTTCTCCCTTTAAAAATTTTATCTTCTCTTTTTCTCTCCCCAAACTTCTTTTCATCCAGATCGTATTAAAAGAATTTCCAGGACTATTTGTTCCATCAATAAAATTAGCTCTTGCTAAGTAATAATTGTCATTTCTATAATGATAATACGCAGGGTTTGTGTATCCTATTCCCAAGAGAAAAGAAAAAGTTATTAAACATATCACCAGCAGTATTTTTTTCCAATGATAAACAACGCCTCCAGCCAGAAATGATGCGATAAGTATTTCGAGACTTAGTAACCGCCATGGAAATTGAAAATAGTTCATGAAAGGAATGTATTGCCAGATTGAACTGGAAATTTTGAGCATCAAAAAAACTATAAGGACAAACCAAACAAGAAAAAACAACAAAATTAAACGATTTTTATCCTTTTTCTTACCAGATAAAAAAATGAGTAGCGATATAAATACCGCAGTCAAATTGGCAATTCCTATCTGAAAAGAGAGCTGATTCTGTAGGCCTCCGGCCGAAAACCCAGAACCCCAAGAAGGAACAATTAGCTCATAAAATTCTGGAAAATGAGCTAAAACGTCAAATATCTGAAGCCCGGCTACATATTGTCTTTCCAAAAGAGCAGGTAACCAAAAAATCGCCGACAAACCAAACCCTAGAAGTATTACGTAAAAAGTATTAAGTATTAATTGCTTCTTATCTTTTGAATGATAAATTAAAAAATAAATGTATGTCACAGAAAAAGGCAAGAACATTAGCGCCAAAATATTATGAGAGAAAATAATAAGGCTTAGAGAAATCGAAGAAAGAACAAGGAATGTTCTCTGATGATATTTTATAAACTCTGTGATTGACCACAAAAATGCTGGAAAAAATGCTAGGGCCCATACCTCTCCTACTGATCCTCTAATATAAATATCTAAAAAATGATAAGGAGAAAAAGTATAAAAAACAGAAGATACCATTGCCCCCAATTTCCCCCAAAAATCTTTAGTCCAAAGATAGAAAAATAATCCGCCGAGCATTATGGCCATAAACATTTCGTACTTAAAAGCATCAATAAAACTTATTCCAAATGAATGAAAAATAACTGCCACGTAGTTTGGGAAAGGATAAACAAAATTAAAAAGAGGAATCCCATATCCATTATTAAGATCTTGCGCCCATCGCGGATACCAGTTTCCATCTAAAAAAGCTTTGTTGAATTCATAAAATCTTACAACATGATACTCACCATCATGAGTTGGAGGCAATCCTTTATGGAGAAGGCTTAACCCAGCGATAAAACCAAACACTCCAACTATTATTATCGGGAAAATATTTTTAACCATAATTTATCTTTGAAGAATATGTATATTAAAACAAAAAATGTAGGAGTAAAAGTCAAAGCAGTCTTTACAAAGGGCGTTACGCCAAAATGAGTACCAAACAACATAAAGGGCACGTACCTTAAGAGCAAACCAAAAGAAAGAGCAAATGAGAGATACAATAATATTCTCTTTTGAGGAATAAGGTTTACAAACACCAAAAACCATATTGCATACCAAGGATAAATTTCTTCTCGAATGGAAGAAAGAAAAAATGCTGCAAGCATCAAAAGTGACGAAAGATAAAAAGTTTTTTTCCAATCGACTGTTTTTTTTCTTAGTGTTTGCCAAAAGATATAAATAAAAACTGGGATTAGAACAATAGTCGTGTATTTAATAAAAATAGACATAACAAAAAATATAACCGAAAGACGAAATTTTTTTTTTGTTAAAAAGAAAAAAGACGAAATTGTAAAAAACATCATCACAATATCATTGTGTCCTGAAACAAGTGTTTCTATGACAACCAGCGGATTCAGAGAAAACAGCGCGACAGAAAACATATTCTTTGAAATCTTCCAAACAAAATAGTTTACTCCAATATAAAAAAGAACAGTCATAAGCTTAAAATTAAAAAGAGCAAGCAAAAAATTCCCAAAACCCAACAAATATGGAATACCTGAAAGAAGAGTCCAAAAAGGACCATACAACGCTATTTTGTTAGCAGCATGAGTAAACAAAAGGTATGGATCATTTACAAATTCAATCGGCATAATAATGTACGGATTTTCATGATAATTAAATAGAACTTTTGCGGTTGTTATGTAATTGAAGATGTCATAAGAAAGCATGGAGGGATAAGAAAAGAATGTAAAAATCACCGTGATAAAAATCAACGAAACTACTTCTTTACCCACTAGATGCCTTTTTTTTATCAACCATAAAAGTAAAAAATAAAAAGTAAAAAATAAAAAAATAATTAAAATGTACAAAAAAGTGACTTGACTCCTATAGTTAGAAGCTGCACCTGAATATAATCCGTGAAGATAGCTAAGGTTTTGGTCAACAAATAAATAAGAAAAAAAAGTTAAGCATACTAAAAAAAGTGAATAAATAAGAAATAGTAATTTTTTCATAGATATTTGTTTCTTACAGGAATTGATTCATCAATTGCTTTTTTAAGGTTGAGAACTGTTGGTGATAGTTTTTCGGGTCGCCAAACAAAAGTTTCGGGAACATTCAGCTTTAATTGATTAAGAAGTTCGATATGCTTCAAAGTTGCGCTTTTGAGTACTTTTTGTTTCTGAACAATATCTTTATGCTTTTTCTTCGCTTTTATCATCCAGGAAAAAGTATTAGTAAAATATGTATCTGATTTTTTTAATGCTTGAATCCCAAGTAAATATTGCTTATACTCAAAAAGCGTTTTTGCTTCTACCAAATACTTATCTGCCTGTTTGAGACTATATGTAAACTGCCCAAAATCACCAAAATACCAGTACTTTTGTATCTCCTCTGAAGCGAGCCTCAATTTATACATAAAACTCCCAGGCATTTGCGGAGGGTACGGCAGAACATAACCTGATTCTGCAAAAGAGGCAGTAGTCTTAAAAAAAAGGAAATTTATCAAAAAGAGCATCCATAAACAGAACTTCATTGCAATTTTGAGTTTTTTTTGTGCCAATTGAATGCAGTTCTAACAATAGTCTCAAGATCCGAGTATCGAGGTTTAAATCCCAGCTCTTTCTGAATCTTTGCAGGATCAGCTATTAAAATCTCTGCGTCTCCAGGTCTTTTGTTCTCAACTTCAACTTTCAAATCCTTCCCTGAAACTCGTTTTACCATTTCTATAACCTCTTTATTTGAGCAACCTTTTCCCGTCCCAACATTATAAAAAAACCCCTGGCTACGAACAGGCAAACTCCTATCGTTTTTAAGTTTCTCAATGGCAAGAACATGCGCTTCAACAAGGTCTGCGACATGAATATAATCGCGAATACATGTTTTATCAGGAGTATTATAGTCTTTTCCATACAAACTAAACTGCTCTCCTGCAATTGCTGCTTTAATTGCCAAAGGGATTATGTGAGTTTCTGGCACATGGGCTTCCCCCATCGAACCATCAACAGCTGCTCCAGCGGCATTAAAATAGCGAAGACTTACAAAGCTTAGCTTCCTGTCTTTTTGAAAAGACTTAAGCATTTTTTCGACTTCAAGCTTGCTTTTACCATAAGGACTAGTAGGATTTTTCGGGTGATCTTCAGGAATTGGAATTTTAATCGGATTTCCATATACAGCAGCACTTGAGGAGAAAATTATTTTATTAGCATCTCCCAACTCCATCGCTCTAAGAAGGTTTGCTGAGCCAATAGTATTATTCCGATAGTATCTCATAGGATTTTTTGTCGATTCCTCAACAGATATGTATCCCGCAAAGTGCATTACAACGTCAATTATTTCATTGCGAAATAGTTTCTCAAGACCCTCATTATTTTTAATATCTCCCTGAACAAAGTTTGCTCTCGGATCAACCACCTCTTTGTACCCTCTTTCTAAACTGTCAAAAACTACAACATCATACCCATCATCAAGAAGACGCTTGGTCATAAAACTTCCAATATACCCCGCCCCACCGGTAACAAGTATTTTCATAGTTTATAAGCTTTTAAATTTTTAAGACTTAAGTCTTAAATACTTTATATACGCTACAGGGAACCTTAAAGCAGAAAACACTGAAAACAAAAATCCCTGCCAGGAGTCCAAAAAGCCTTTGTGCCTAATGTAGGTTATCAAAAACCAATGCAAGGGTTTTATCAAAAGATATCCCATTGAGTATAAAATTTTCGAAGCGGTATTTTTATCTTTCATCTTTTCTTTTATTTCATATGCGAGCAAACCATTATATCGATTCCATTTAATAAGATATCCCCAGAAGTTTTGATAAGGGTAGTGAAGCAAGGGATTTTTAAGATAACCAACTTTTCCTCTCACCACTGCTTGCTCATGAACACTTTTCTGAGGAAGTCCTCCCTTGCCTCTTTTGTAAAGCCGCAGAGTGTAATCTGGATACTGCCCGCCCTTCATTAAAAATCTTCCTAAAAACCAATTCTTCCTCGGAACCCAATAGCCGACTACGTCGGAATTTCCAATTTCCAATTTCCAATTTCCAATTATTTTTTTTATTTCTTCCGAGAGCTCTGGCGTAATGCGTTCGTCAGCATCTAATTGCAATATCCAATCTTTTGTTGCCATATCTATGGCCTTTTGTTTGTTAATGTGAAATATCGGAGGATTATCAGCAACTTTGACCTTTGCCCCATGCTTTGTTGCAATCTCAACAGTTTTATCTGTCGATGACCCATCAACAATTATTATTTCATCTGCCAAATCCCTAACCGAATTCAAACACAATGGCAAATTCTTCTCCTCGTTATACGTTGCCAAAACCACCGAAATAGTCTGCATACAGTTATAATTATACCTTTTTTGCGACAACTTTATCCCCAGAAACAAATAATATATTTATTCTATATTGCGGGAATCTTTCTTTTAGTTCTTCGAGCTCCTGTTTTGTCGTGATTATAATTATATTTTTATTCCCAAAAACATACAGCCAATGGCTTTTAGATTTTATCCACCATGAAGCGTTACTCTCCTGGTCACTATAAAGTGCATAAACTTTACGCTCACTATAATAAACAGCGGTTGGATAATAATAATTTGTTAAATATATTGGTTGATTTTCCTTTGTTAAATTCTTAGCGTAAAGAGCGGACTTTGCCTCATCTGCGGAAACATTTGGGACAATATAGCTTTTCCTGTATACAAATAGTTGGAATAACGCAATAATAAAGAGAAAAATAAAAAGCAGCGCCTTAAGTCTTTTTATTTTGAATTTCGCAAATGATAATATTCCATAAGCTGTTGTCAGGGAAAGAATAGGATACAAAGGTAAAATAAACCAATTGCTTTTTTCATGAGAAAAACTCACAACAAGCAAAAAAACCGCAACATACATCAAAAGAAAAAATACTGCTTGATTTTTTATCTTTGTAAATAAGTATACAAAACTAAAAACTGCAAAAAGAAACCAAATTTTCAAACCGCTTTTTAAATAACCTAAGTAATCTATTGAAAAATTATTCAATAGATTTGAGTTAAAACCAAACTTCTCGGTATTGGCCAGCAAAAACTGATTGATAAATGGTTCTCCATTTGCCAAAAAATATAACAAAAGCCATCCTCCTGCTATAATAACGGCAACTAAAATACCAAGCAGAAACCGTTTATCATAAAGTATGTCTAATTTCTTATTAAGCCATAAGAATAATAAGATAATCACCAAGGGATAAAAGCCTATAAATCCTTTGGCGAGAAATCCCAAACCCAAAGATACACCCAATGCGCTAAACCATCTTTTGTTGGTATTTATTGCCTTAAAAAAGAAAAAAATAGAAGATGTCATAAAGAAAGTCAAAAGAGTATCTAGGTTACCGGTTCTACTTCTGTATAAAAATTCAATAGAAGAAAATAAAATAACTAATGACACTAATCCCGTTTTCTTCGTAAGAAACTCCGAAGCTAAAAAATAAGTCACAAACGCTATGCCAAAAGCGGCAATAGCAGAGGTAAGCCGAACAGAAAATTCCGAAATACTAAATAGCTTAAAGAACAATACCGAAGACCAAAAATACAAGGGTGGTTTTTCGAAAAAGGGTTCTCTGTTCCAGAAAGGGGTTAGAAAGTTACCTGTTTTTGCCATAGTGCGGGAGATATCTGCATACCATGCTTCGTCCCAATTGTTTAAATAATTTGTTCCCAAATCCCAAAAAAGTAAAAAGGCAATAGAAGTAATCATAAAAACTAAAATAAAAAACTCCTGACTTAATATTCTTCTTTTCATTTAAATTCTTAATTAGATCGCCTTCTTCTCACAATTGAAAAACCTGAAAGCCCAATTATAAACACTATACTTACCAAACTAACAATATCCGCAAACATTCTTAACTTTGTCTCCGTGAATCGTACGTCAACTGCATGTTTTCCTTTTTCAACCATAAATGTCATAAGCCCCCTATTCTGCGGATCCTGAAATTCTATATCCTGCTTTATGCCGTCTACAAAAACTTCCCATCCTGGAAAATATAAGGTATTTTCTCTAATTCGTGATTTTTCCACTGCTGTTAACCTGTATCTATGAACTGTTAATGATCTTTTTATTGTACTAATCATCGCTTTTCCATCAATTACTTCTATATAGGCTTTGGGTTTATGTTCCATAAATCTAACAGACCAGATAGGAGAGCTTTCGCCTGTATCGTTTGTTGTAGTTTTTTTTACTCCTCTAAAGTAATCGTCATTCTTTATTAGATATCCTTTTGCATGCCAGTAATCTTTGCTAATTAATAAAAGCGAAACACCAAGAGCTACAACAATAAAAACCCTATATCGTGTAGGAATAACGTAGATAAATATGCCGCCAAGGAAAGACGTGGTAAAAACGATGACCGATAAAAATCTCCAGGGAAATTGAAAGTTTTGCAAAATAATGAATTGCTGCCATATAAACGATGACATTGGTAACATTAGAAATAAAGCGACAAGCGAATAAAGCCATAAACTTAGCACTATTAACCTAACGGGCTTGTTTTTTTTAGGCAAAAATATTAAAACGGTCAATACTGATAGCGCGCTTAACAAATGCACTATGCCTATCTGAACGCTAAATTCGCCGCTGCCACCATAACTCCAATGTCCATATGCAAAAGAGGCTACATCTTTTATAAATCTTGCAGAGTATTCTCCAGACGTAACAATATTGCGAAGAGTATACTTTGCCTCAAAAACTCCCGGCACCCAAAAAAAAGCGCTGACTCCAAATCCAATCAACATAACGCATATCATGGTGAAAATGAGTGATTTTCTTGCTTTTGATACTAACACTAAATAACCTACATACAAGAAAAGGAATGGTAAAAACATTAAGCTGACAGCGTTATGCGTCAGAACCAATCCTGCCATAGATAAACTTGCTCCAATAAAGCTTCCCAATGTAAAACACTTAGAAAACTTTACTAAAAAGTAGAGGGTAAGGGGCACAAAGAGAAATGCCGCGTGTTCTCCAATCGCCCCTCGCACATAAAAATCAACAAATCTGTAGGGCGCTAAAAGATACAACATAGAAGAAAAAATACCCGCTGTTTCTCCATAAAGTTTTCTAATAAAAAGAAACATAAAAATACCGCTTAATATGTAAGTTATTCCAAAAAAAAGTTTGGTACTATCAATGAAGGAAAAACCTAAAAAATGAAAAACTGAGGCCGTATAATATGGCAAAGGATAAAAAAACATAAGCACTGGATGGCCAAATCCGTAGTTCAGGTTTTGTGACCATCGAGGAATCATATTTCCCTCTTCCAGATTTCGATAAAAATTGGCAACACGAATTACATGATCTTCCCCGTCATGAGTTATAGGCAAACCGGGATGAAAAAGATCCAAAAGAGGAATAAGAGACATTAATGCTATAGCAAATGGAATAGTAAAATTCCTATAATTCATTTCAAATTCTCTCAAAACGTTTTTGCACTATATGCCCGCTTGGTAACGCCTTTGTATATATTATATCTCCATTTTTTATTACTGTCTCAAGCCAACCTTTATAACTCCAGGGCTTCGATGAATCTGGTTCAATTAACAAATAAAATGTGCCCTTCTTGTCTTGATAAGGAATGTAATTATAATTTTTTTTACCGTGCCACCAAATTAAATAATCGTACGGATCTGTTAATACATAAGGCGTAAAAACCAAAAGACCAAATTCTTTTTCTCCTGCATCTTTATAGAGATAGTTTATTGCGGACAGCTTACCCTTAATCTTGGCAAACCCTCCATCATTTGGGGGATGGATATACAAAGAGTTAATCCTTTGCCAAGAATAAGAAGTAAAAACTACAAAAATAAAAATAACAAAGGCTTTACCCAATCTATGAGTTAAAAGCATACTTAACAACAATCCTAAAATAATTAGATAAAATGATTGAAACCCCGTCAAAAACCAGAAACGCAGTGGAAAAGGATATGCAAAGGTCAACAAGAAAATGATCAATAATAATTTAGATATCAACAGAATAAGATTAGACCCATTTTTCAAGATTTTATTTGTTTTTTTCTTCATAAGCAATATTGATGAAAGAATCAGTACTATGAATAAGGAGGATATATTTTTAAGAACGCCATCGTCTGTAAAAGCCGATCTAAAATTGCTGTAAAAAGAAAATGTATGACTCTTCATCAAATCTAAATAACTGCTTTTTTCTCCGCCTACGAACAATCCCCGCTCCGATCCTCCCAAAAGACTTAGTGCGGATTTAGACATCAAAAAATCATGTCTTAGATCAAACAGTATTTGAGGCATAAATGTAAGCAAAAATAGGGCAGCTCCTATTAGAAAATTTTTATTTTGGATTACTGCTCTTTCAAAAATCAGAATATAGATAGCGGTAGACATTAGAATAAAAACCGCTAGTGCTGTTTGGAAGTGAAACATCAAGCCAATCAACGGCCACAAAATTATATTGAACTTTTTTGATTTATAGATAAGACTATAAAAAGTAAAAACATATACCACTATTAGAAGCCACATTGGATGAGGATTCCAAGCATAAGTTGCAGCAGAAACTGCCTCAGGAGATACGGAAAAAAGGAAAAGAGTGATAAGGGCTGCTCTATAACCAAAAAGCTTCCCCATCCAAAGGCATATCGTAATAAGAACAGCAATACTTATAACAAACATTAAAACTATTCCTCCCCACGGATCACCGCCTAAAAATCCTGTTGATAAGGCTAACAAGTAATACCATAAAGGCCCCTGAAATACTCCCCGCAAACTCGTAGAAGGCCCTATAAGAGTCAAGTGCTGATCGTACAAAATGCCCTTAACCGCGATCATATCCCTGCCCTGATCCAAAAGAAACAAAAAATTGTGAGATATGAGTTCTTGCGAGCGCAAGGCAATTCCAGTGAATAAAACAAAAATAAAAAGAAACTTCCGCTTATTATTCTTTATTATGGACAACTTTAATTGCCTCCTTTCCATCCAAGTTAGCAAAATTCTTTGCAGAATTCACATCACCGGGGAAGTCTGAAACATTTCCAATAAACAAAGCGTTAGACATAAGCTGGTCTTTGCTCCAGACAACTGGTCTGAATTCATATTTCCCAAATTTATGTTCTTGTGCAAATCCTCCGGACTCTGTTCCGCCTTGTTTTTGATAAAGATAAGCATCGTACTTGCTGTAAAATAAATAAAACATATAAGACTGATAGAGATTTTCCTTATTCGAAAAAACGATTTTGTCATAGGATTTTTCAATACCTAGAACATATCTGATTGAACTACTCAAAGAATATTGAAAAGAAGAGGATTGGTTTTTTGGGAAGGAATAGAAATACTGCCTATAAAAACTTCCCAAAAAATAAATAACAACAATATGCCCTAAGACATAAAAACAGATCAACAAATAACGGTTAATTTTATATTTTTTAATAAAATTAATCGACAAAAAAATACCAAGAGCTGTAAAAATCTGAGGAACAGGCAAAACATTAAACGCTCTCATTGCATGAGGAGAACCAATTGTTAAAGAAGGCGCAACAAAGGCAATTAATACCCAAAGAATAAGTATTAGTTTAATTTTTTTGCCGAATGATTTAAGCAAATAGATAAATCCAATAATTAAAAAAGGAAACTCCCAGATATAGAGTAACCCGAGGCTTGGAGCCTTAAAGCTCTCGTTTCCGCTGTTGAAAAAAAGAAATTTAGGACTAAAATGAGATAAATAATTTGTAGAGAATATTTTCAAAGGCACTAGTCTACGATTGTAAATAATCTGCCCCAACACGTTTTTCTCATTTTTGTATTTTAAAACTTTCTCGGCGCTTTCCTGATAGAGAGAATTTTCCAAAAAAGCAGAGGTGCCTTTAAAACGAATTAAACCTTCCGGAGTTAGGGTTGATACCGTTATAGGAATAACAAGTATAACTGCTAAAATAACAGCTATTAATAGTGACTTCATAATTTTAACTAATCTATCTCTATAGACAAGCCCAAGGACCAATATCGCTAAGGGAAAAAAAACTTTTTCACTTTGATATGTATATAACGAAAGACTGAAGAATATAGATGATAAAATTAAAAACCATCCTTTCCCTGCATTATTGATTGCTTTTATAAAAAATAAAATTGCAAAAACAATAAAAGAAAGGCCGGCATTTACCTCATGTCCAAGTCTTGATATATAAATATGCCAAGGTGAAATAGCTAGCAAAAACATAGAAAAAAGCGCAATTATTTCGACTTTTGAATTTTGAGCTGCAGTTTTGAGTTTTGTTCCCGACTGAATCGGGAATTGAGCTTTGAACTCCCGTCTAAACATTTCTTTTACTAAAAAATAAACAGCAAGAATTGTAAAAACCGAAAGAATAACTGAAGGCAAACGAACAGATAGTACAGTAAGGTCGAAAAACTTTATAAAGGGAATCACCAAATATACATACAATGCTGGCCGCCAATCATCATACGCGCGCAGAAGCGGTGGAAACTTATTTCCGTATTCATCGCCTCCAGTCTTGAGGATTGAATAGGCATTGTAACCAATTGAAACCTCATCTAATGAAGCACTGGGCGGAACTTTATCAAGTGAGTATATTCGTAAAAACAAAGCCACTGCAAGAATACATATTACAAACACAATAACTCTTAATTCTAAATTCCTAATTCTAAATTCTTTTATCATCCCGTAACTATTAGAATAGCAGGTTTACCATTGAGAAAATTTATAGTTTTAATTGCTTCCACACCGCCTGTAAAGTCCTGAGGTCTGCCTACATAAAGAATATCTGATCTTTTGATTTCGTTATCCCAAACAATCGGCCTAAACTCAAACTTTCCGAATTTATGATTTTCCCTGAAACCTCCCGATGAATTTTTTGCCTCTATCTGATATAAGCTCGGTGGATATTTAAGATAAAAAAGGAAAAACATATATGATTGGTCTAAATGAGGCTGGTTTGAAACAATAATTTTATCGTATTTGTCTTGATTTTCGTTTAAATAATCAATCGCATCTTTATAGCCGTATTGCCACGCTTGTGAATAAAAGTAGTTTTGCTGGATAAAATACTGGTTAAGATAGTATAAAATATTAAAAGTTAAAAATAGAATATACATATAAAATATCAAATATTCTATTCGTATATTTGCTATTTTATATTTTACATTTGACATAAATACTACAAAACTAATAACCCCAATTGCTGTAAATATTTGAAAGATCGGCAAAAAATTAAGAGCTCGTACAGCATGGGGAACTCCGCTTGTTACCGAAGCAGGAATAGGCACTATCAAAAACCATGAAATGATAAAAATTTTTATTTTCTTATCAAATGGCCCAAACAATAGGCTATACATGCCTATCAATAAAAATGGTAGCTCCCATAGATATAAAAGCCCCATATTGGGGGCATGATGTCTTTCTATATCGCCAGTAACAAACAGCCAATTTAAGTCAAAATGCGAAATATAACCTGATACTACAGATTTAGCAAACTCAATTCTCCTATTGTCTAAAAACAATCCTAAATAATCTTTATTGTTATTATCTTCTATGAGTTTCTCTACGTTCCTTTTCAGAAAGGGTGTAAGATCAGAAAAGATACTGACTCCTTTTGCCCGAGCCAACGCATCGGAATTGGTTAAAGTATAATATATCATAGGTATTGCTATGAAAAATATAATCGCGACAGAAGCAACTTTGTATTTTTTAGGAATCATAAAAAGTTCTTTTCTAAATACAAGTATTAAAATAATAAGAAGGAGCGGAACAAATACTTTCTCGCTTTGGTACATGTAAAAACTTACCCCCATGCTAATTGCAGCAAAAAGTAGCAAAAATGGTCTTTTAAAACTTTTTAAAAAAAGCAAGATAGAAATCGCATTAAGCCCCATGGCAACATTTGACTCAAAGGCGATACGAGAAAATTGAATATGCCATGGAGAAATAGCCAGAAGTAGACTGGTTACTTCTGGAATTTCCAATTTCCAATTTCCAACTTCCAATTTAAATCGCGAGTCTTTAAATAATTCTCGCACTAAAAAGTACGTCACGACGACCGTCAGTATGCCAAAAATAGCAGAGGGCAGACGAACAGCAAAGATATTTAAACCCAAAATGCTTATGAACGGAATCGAAAAGTATGTATAAAGTGCCGGTTTATAGTCATCAAAGGAACGAAGTAACAGAGGCATAAACTTGCCATATTCATCCCGACCTGTCTCTATGATCGAATACGCATTGTAGCCCAATGCAACCTCATCCCAGTCAGGGGATGAAGGAACTTTGCCTAACTGCCATAGTCTCAAGATAGACGCTATTATTACTATCAGGGTTAAGAAAACAATATTTTTTTTATTCATTCTTCTTTTCCTCCTCTGGCATGTGGACTATCTCATAAATGGTAAACACTGGATCATTGTTTAATAGCTTTACCGTTTTAAATATATTTGCCTTTCTTGGAGAACGGCCTGATACATTCACATAGAGAATTCTTTTATTTCCATTGTCAAGTTTACTTAAATCATCTCCAAATTTGTAAGCGCCAAAACCATCTACATGAGTAAAGCCATATGGATCTTCTCGCACAATCGCAGTTCTCCTAAAATCCTCTGGATGGGTTTTGGTATAAAAAAGATAATATATATAAGGCCTCCCTAGGAGTGTCGTTACATTAATTTGATCAAAATCATCCTTGATAGTTTCTACAAATTCTATAGAGTCTTTATATCCATACTGCCATTCACCGGAAAACTCCCTTGGATAATGAGCATAATAACCATGATAATAATATAAAAAATTAAAGATCAAAAACAAAAAACACAAAGACAATACTAAATATTTAATCTGCCTGCCTGCCGGCAAAGCAGGTATTTTTGCTATTTGTCCCAGATTCAATCGGCGATTGATATTTGATATTGTATTAACAAAAATGAAAACTCCATATGCGGTCAAAATCTGGAAAGTGGGCAAGGCGGCCTCTATTCGTAACGCATGGTGTGTTTCACGAGCGGTAGCAGCCGGAATAATACCAATTATCAACCATAAAGATATTATCCACCAGCAACCTTCCCGTTTTCGCAGCAGCACAAATGCTCCAGCGACTAAAAACGGCAGATCCCATAAGTACATCTGTCCGACATCTTGAGTTGAGAATTTAGGATTCCCATCCCCTTTAATAAAAAGAAAGCTGGGGTTAAAATTGTCAAAATAGTGTCTTAGATACGCGACTGTATATGCAAATCGTCTATTATGAATTATCTTTGACCACCATTCATTACCATCGTTTGCAATTTCCTGATTTGCAATTTCAATAACTTTTGGATCTGAGAAAATATTAACCTCTCTAAAACGAAGGTTTGCTTCCGAAGATAGAAAGAACTTTAGTGATGGCAATATTAATAAAATACCAACAACTAATGCTATCATTGCATGTTTTTTTTGTTCTAGGAGCTCTTTTCTAAAGCCTATTCCTAAAATTAAAACCAAAATAGGGGCAACAACCCTGGCGCTGTTAAAAGTATATAAAGATAATACGAAAGAGGCTATTGACAAGACAAGACACCATTTTCGTTCGTAAACACCGCACAAAAAAAGCCACACTCCGCAAATCAAAAAAAATGTCGCAATATTTGCTTCGAATGCCGCCCGAGAAAGATTAATATGCCAAGGAGATATTGCTAAAATAAATGCTGAAAGTAATGCCAAGGCACTCGTATTTATTCGCGTTGAAAAAAACAATCTCTTTACTAAAAAATAAGTAACAAGTACAGTCAATGTCCCAAAAAGCGCCGACGGGAACCTAACGGCAAATTCATTTAACCCGAATATCCAAATAGGAACAATATCCAAATAGGCGTACATCGGAGGCTTAAAATCACCAAACGATTCTAAATAATCAAAAGGCAGAAATCTTCCAAATTCATCCCGGCCATCAATTCCTAGAGAATATGCGTTATAACCCCAGGAGGCTTCATCCCAAGTAAGAGATAGCGGATTTGTTCCCAACTGCCAAAACCGCAAAATTGCGGCAAGCATAACAATTATTGTAAGTATAATTTTTGGCTTGGCTAAGTTCATGACTCAGTGATGGTACTTATTATATCCTAACGGTACTTAATTTTTGCATTGTTAGGCAGTTCGTAAAAAAATTCTTTTGCTTTTTTCCATCTTTCTTCCTGAATATTTTCTAATTTTGATTTCTTAACATACAGGCATGTGGATTTTCCGGCAGAATGTATATTTTGATAATCATTTTCGTAAGCTTTGGGCAAAAAATAATCAGGCACTATTTCCTTTGTACAAAAACGGTAATAAAAATCAGGCGGCGAAGTTGCAAACATGTCAAGCCTTGCCTGCCTATAACGAGAAAATCTAGGCATTCCTGAAGTATACCAAGAATATTTATATGGAGACAAACGTTTAGCTTGCCAATAAATAAGATCGTCTGCACCATCCAAATATAGGGTGTCTGTAGGTTTTGATAACAGCCTCACTACTTCCCCTACCTGCAATTCTTTTCCATAATTAGTTATGAATTCATAATGAGGGTCAACCCTTTCGCGAACAAACGACTTTGGAGAACCAACAATATAGATAAATAAGATTATAAGAATAATTAAGAGTAAGGATGCTATTTTTTTCTTATATAAAAAAAGTTCCCGTAGTAACAAAGTGACTGTGGCAATAAATAAACCGTACCATACTATCATGTGAAATGCTGCATAAAAAATTTTCCCTGGAGGAACTATGCGGATATTTGCCAGGCCTAGTATCAAAAAGAGCATAACAAGAATTCGTCTGTTTCTTTCTATCTTCAAAAGAAATAAAAACGATATCAAAAATATTAGATCAAGCCCCACAAGAAAATATCTGAATATATTCCATTCTCCTCCAAAAAGAATAAGAATAGGATAGATAAATAGCTTTACTGCGCCTTGCCCCAACAAATTATTTTCCACTCCTTCGGAACGAAGAATTTGACCATTCACAGTCACTACGTTAAAGAAATAATCAGGAATAGGAAGAAATGCCAGAAAAAAAATGACCAATAAAATGAATAAGCCCAATGCTATCTTTTTAAAATAAGAAAAAGGTTTTCCAAAAAATATTAAAAAAAATAGAAAAAATGAAATAATAATATATGGCTCTCTCATAAACATAACAAACCACGCAAACAATACACTAAGCATATAGTCGTACCAATGCAGTCTTTTACTTGTATATTTCTGCCACACCAAACATACCATATATACAAGTGGGTATACGACTACCCCTTCTGCAAGAAATCTGTCTCCAAATACATAAAACTTGCTGAATTCGTAAAGAAAAACAAAGCCCAACATTGGCAGACCAAACCTCAAAACCATAAGTGCGTTCATAATAAAACTAAACGCCATAAGACTCTGTCTATGAACAAGCACAAGTTCGTATATATTGATAGGGCTATAAATTTTCTGGATAATAAAACTTAAATACGCCATAAGAGGCTGGTGATTGAAAAAAATTTCTGAATACAATTTCTTGCCACTCACGATAAAATAACCGGCAACGATATTGAAACAGTCATCAAAACAGCCAAAGGCGTTCACTTTCGGCGCATAGATCTTGTAGAGAATTATGTAAATTGGGAGGATAAGCAAAAGAGGTAAAAACCGACCTACTAGATTAACATTTACCCTTTTGATTATTTTTTTCATTTTTTTCTGAGAAGAAATGCAACCGCCATAGTAACATTAAATATCTTTTTTTGCGTAATAACAAAACCGGAGTCCGCAATCATGTTTTCTAGAATTTTTGTATTGAAAGTGTGAATGTGGGAATCTCTCCACACCCCATGTCTCACATTAGTCCACCAATACCAAACCATTCGAAACAAAAAATTTCCTGAATCCATCTCAACAACTGCTATTCCATTTGGCGCAAGAGTTCTTTTAATTTCTGACAATACTTTTTGCGGATTTTCTACATGTTCTAGCAATTCTGTACAAATTACAAGATCAAAGAATTTATCCTTGAATGGCAACTTATGAGCATCTACAGAAATAAGCCTTAAGTTTTTATAAAGTTTTTGTCCATACTCTATGGCTCTTTTATACACATCTATCCCTACACATTGCGCCTTGGGGTATTGCTCTGAAATTTTGGATAACATCCAACCGCTGGCACAACCAACATCAAGAATATTTTTTGGTTTTACCCCATTATTTTCAATAAGTTCTAGAGCTGTTTTCAATTTCTGCGTATGCCAGATTCGCTGAAGTAAATTTTTTGATACTCCCTTTTGATAGTAATCGGGTGGAACTTGGTGCCAAATTTCCACCAACTCTTTTTCTAAATTCGATATTGACTTTCTGTTCATAATAAATGTCCAATATTATAGATTTTCCATATTGTATTCCCAGGATAATCTTTAATTAAAGCGCTTGGCGTTGCCATTTTGGCGCAATCGTCGCGCACAACATACAAAACTGACTTATATTCCCTAAGTGCCGGCAAGCCACCGGTCTTATTATCCAAACATCGTGTCGTAAAAATTACGTTATCTATCGAGAATGATTCACCTATATCTGCCTGTCTCTTCTGCCAAGCATTCTGTACATCAGATGGCTTAATCTTGGTATAAAATGCATACTGAATTAGATCGCCAAATGAAGTTTGTCCTACAATAATTTTATCGTGCGTCTTTTTATTTTCCGTAATTAATAGACTTAGATCTTTAAGGCTTTTTACCCATGCCTCCCCGCCATACAATGCATATCTACCATAATAGTCGAATAAATAACTTCCCAACAAATAAACATAAGTCAAAATAACTGTAGCAATAATTATAGTTTTGAATTTTATTAAAAAAGGGTTATTCAGTAAAAAAAAGACGCCTCCCGCTGAAAAAACTGGGAAAACAGCAGATAGCAATAAGTTTCGGGCCGAATACGGCGTACCGCCAATCATTCCGGGCAAGCCACCAATAAGCAAAAGCGATGTTATAAAAAAAGCTCCCTTTTTATTGATAGCATACAAATACACAGTTCCCAAAACAATAAAAATTATATCTATAAAATAAATTCTTCCTCTTGACCAAATAGAGTATATTTTACTTGGATCCGTATAAAGGAAAAGGAACTCTGGCGAATACGCTTTTACATAATTTTCTCTAAGCTTACTTACTATGTAAACTGGCTTATTGAGAAATATCCGGCGAAGGAAAAGAGGCCCCTGCGCATCACGAATTTGATTGTCAAGTTCCTCCTGCATTTTAGCTTGATTAACAATCGACGCTTCTGATATGTACCTTTTCCCATTTGTAGTAATCGCAAATACCAAGGAGACAACCACAACAAAAACCCCAAGAAGCAATATGATTAATTGTTTATATTTTGCTTTAAGAGCAACAATCCCGTACCAGATCAAAATAATAACAAGAGGAAAAAAGATGATATTCATAGCTCGATAGCTAAAAATTGCAAGCCAAAAAAATACTGCTGAAAAAATAGGCATTCTTTTCGACTTTATTTCCGATATGAAAATCACAGTCCCAAGCAGATAAAAAAATAGTGCGAAGTTTGGATCATAAGCAGATCTACTAAAATGCAGGTGCCAAGGAGAAATAGCGAGAAAAAAAGCAGACAATAAAGCAAGAGATGTTTTATTAAAAATTTGTTTTATTAATATATAAATCAACAAAACATCTGCCACTCCAAGAATGGCAGAAGGCAATCTCCCTACAGTTGCCGATAAATCAAACAACCAAAAAAATGGAATAGAAAAATAAATTGGGACCGGAAGAAAAGGCCACCCTCCTTGATTCATCCATGTAAGAAAGGGTAGAAACTCGCCGAATACATTTCTTCCTGTTTTTGCAATTGAGTATGAATTGTAAATGTATCCCAGTTCGTCGTGAGTTACACCAGTTGGAATAATCCCCAACTGCCAAAACCGCAAAATTGCAGCAAGTATAACGATAATTAAAAGCAATAAATACTTCTTTTCCATTCTTTGGCAATTTATTTATTCTTATGATACCATATCTCAAGCACAAAATTAGTCTTAAGTTATGTTTTTCAAAAGATTATTACGCTCTAACTTTATTTTTTTATTTATCATCTTTTGTGCCGCCCTTTTTCGCGTAACAAATCTTGATTTAATAGAATTTAAAGCAGATGAGGCAATTAATCTTTTCTTGGCATCGCGGCCTTTTTTCGGTTATGGATTTCCCCCTGGAGGAACTGCATCTAGTGTTGGTATCTTAAACCCGCCACTTTTTAACTACATATTATTTCCTTTTATTTTTGTAACAAGAGACCCCAAACTGATTTCCCTAAGCATTGCACTGATTAATTCCTTCGCAATTGGCTTGTTTTATCTGTTAATAAAGCGCTACTATAATTTTCTCACAGCATTTTCTGCATCGCTTCTTTTTGCCTTCTCTCCTTGGGCAATTCTTTTTTCTCGCAAGATATGGTCCCAAGATATACTAATTCCCTTTTTCATTCTAGTTTTATACAGCCTACATAAAATTATTTTTGAGAAAAAGATATCCTACTGGGTACCCTGTATTGTGGGTTCACTTTTTCTCATACAGATGCATCAGTCTAGCATATTGTTCTTATTTCTTCTTGCATTATTTTTATTCCGACAGAAAATTATTATGAGCATAAAATATATGACAATTGGTTTCCTAATAGGAATTTTGCCAATTATTCCCTATTTTCTCTATGAGGCTACTACTGGTTGTCCAGACTGCGCAGTTATCCTTGGTATTAACGAACGATTATCCCCTCAATACTCGCTTGTAATATTTACGAGACCGTTACAAATTCTCAGCCAGGGGAACTTTAATTTTGTTTTGGGCGACGATATGCTCACATTTGCTAAAAATTTTCCGTTGATTTACTATTTGCGAGTCGGTTTATATATTGAATACATACTTATTCCTCTTGGTCTTTTTTTATTTTGGAGAAAAGAGAGAAAAGTCCGTTTTTTAGTATACGCAGCTCTATCTTTACCGCTTTTATATTTTGTTCTTCGCTTCGAGCCATTCATGCATTATTTTATTCTTCTTATGCCGTTGTTATTTCTCTTTTTGGGCTTTTCTTTTTCTATTTATCTTACAAATAAAATTCAAACTGTACGGCACTTTTTTTCTTTCATTTTCTTACTGCTTATAATAATATCAATAACTTTTAACTACGCTTTTTTTGAGGTAGTAAAAACTCAAAAAACAATAAAGGGAGATTATGGAACCATATATGCTGTTACAAGAAAAGGCGATCAGAAAATGTTCGCAAAGTACAAAAACAGCAAAGAGTACGAAGAAGTTACCTTGACAAACTATGTACCGAAATATCTTATTCACGGAGATTTGCCAGTTGCAAAAATGATATATAAATTTGATCAAATAAGAAAAGATCTTCCGTTATTGGAAAAAAATTTACACGAAAATCCGCAAGATCCCCGTATCCAAAACGCATTGATTGCATATTACACGTCTTCTCCGATAACCAAATCTACTGTCTCTTTTTTACGAAATAAGTATAAAAAATTCCCTGAATATGGAGATATCTATGAAGAGACATACAGAAAATATCTGACAAACAATAAAAAAAGATTGTACCGCAGTACTTTTGGATTTTTCCTCGAGTACCCTTCTGACTGGAATTTAAAGGAAAATGTTAGTAAGCAAGAAATAAAAATAAAAAACGGTCCTTATATTTTCTCGCTTTCGGTAATCCCAATAGAAAAAATCCCCGCTATCATAAAAAACGATTCGTATTTAGTTAAGCTGCGCAACTACTATCTTTTCCCTCAGTACCGCACGAAAAATTCCTTGGAAGCAAGAAAACTCATGGATCAAATTACTCAATCTATACGAGAATGAACTCTATATAAGCTAAGGTTTAGATTGCTTGACCCTCTCCCAAACTGCATTACCAACTCCAGTGGCCAGTTGTAAACCGACTGAGTTTCGTTAAAAATAACGTACACAGGCTTTCTTTTTGCTTTCTTGTAAAGATCTGCGGGCAGTCTTTTCGGTCGAATATTAAACGGATATCTTTCTACTTGGGTATTATGCACAAAGTAGATTTCAACAACAGTTGTAGGCAAACTACCATAAATGCCTTCTGATGCTATAATTATTTGTTGTTTTTCTGCTTCACCCGCAAGATAAGTGATTATTTCCCTTAACCCCTGCCCTGAAGAAAAACTATTAGCATATTGCTGTATGTCTTTCTGCGGAATCGGAGCATGGGATAGGTCGGTGAGAATTTTGTAGTCACTAAATGCTAAAAAACTAACGCCCACAATAACAATCAAACTATAAACTATTTTGCTTTTCAAAAAGAAATATAAGTCTTTAAGGTTAACGGCAATTATTGGCAGTAAGAAAAGTGTCATTGGAAATATATACCGCGGGCTAAGCAGGCGCCCAAACAGCGCTATGCCAATAATTGGAATTACAAACCAAAAAAGCAGTAAAAATTTTTCTTTTCTGCTTTTTCTAAGATTTAAAAAAAGAATAAGTCCTACTGGATAAGTAAGATAGATAAATGTCCAATGGGAAAGTTCTAAAATGTTTCCTATCCATTTATCAAAAGCCTGATAGGGGACGAGCTCTGCAAGATGGTAAATAAAATAAGCGTCTTTCTCGGAAATCATATAATATTTATTGGAAAGCGCTAAAACTGAATAATAAAGAAAGGAAAGAATTATCGCTAATAATGCAAGAAAAAGACACCTGAGAAGTGCTTGAAGCTTTCTTTTTTTAAAATTAAACAATAACAGAACTGTGGGGAGTAGGTAAATATTTATAAAACCACTTGATTTTGTAAGAAGACTTCCCCCTAGAACCAATCCCAGCATTAAAGACATTCCCAGATTCGTATAACGTACAAGGCGTATTGCAACATAAAGGCTCCAAACAGCAAACATTCCGATGAGACTCTCGTAAATTGCCATCCTGTTTAATATAAGGGCAAATGGGTAAAGAACGTATAAGACTACAGAAATTATACTAACCCATCTACTGCGGAATAATTCGAAACTAAGTAAAAAAAGACCAACAAACGTTATAAAACCCGCAAATATCGACACGAGTCTTCCCGCAACTAAAGGATTATATATGTAGCTTGTCAAAATACTAACTAACCAAATATAAAGAGGTTGTTTGCCGTCTACCAAAGAGATTAAGCGAAGGCTCGGATCATATAGGCCTTGCTGTGCCCAACGGGCATAAATAGCCTCATCAACAAAGATGGGAAGGAATTTTAAGCCATAAAGGCGAAGGCCAAAGAACAAAAAAAAGGCAAAGAGCAAACTAATTATCTCAAATCTATATCTAAGGAGAATCTTGCTAACTTTTCCCATAAAAAACAATTCTTAACTAAAACGGCGCTAATATAAAAAATGCCAACGAGTTATCTGATCTTTTAATAGTGCTAAAAACCCTAGCATTGTGTGGAATTTTACATAAGCCACTGTCTACGTATAATACATCCTTTTCTCCTGTCGAAGCCAATTGCCCATTTTTTTCAATTAATCTTAGAGGGCATTCTTCCTGAGAAAATTCATATCTACCAAAGAATATCCTGTCAAAATCCTTCATTTTCGTGCGCTTCGTTTCCTGTTGAAAACGGTCGGGTGGATACAACGAGTAGAACAAGAAAAAAATAGTTGGTGCAGATTCTCTATCGGTAACTATTACCTTATTATATTTTACCAAATATTTATTAACTTCCTCAACCAACTTTTTATATCCATCCTGCCTATACCAAGGTCTGTATCTTACGGCATGCGTATAATATTGGTGGAGATAAAAGGAAACGTTGTAGGCAAAAACTATGGTTAAGAAACTACCTAATATTTTTAGCCAATAATTCTTTTTTAAAAAGTTCAGTATTTGAATCAACCCAAAAGCTTCGAGCATAGAAAGAGCTGGGAAGATAATAAGAGTTCTTTGAATATTTGGGACATCATCGAAAGTTAAAGCGCTCCCCACAGGAGCAATCACAATCCAGCCAAGTAAGAAAATGGACGACCTCCTGTCTTCTTTCACAACCCTAAAAATCCCAACAACAAGTAGAGGCAGCTCCAAAAGATATAGCAGCCCAACAAGAGGAATACGGTACCTCTCTGGAAGAGATTTATCTGAAAATAAGAAGTTATAAGAAAAATGGGAAAAGTAATTCTCTAAAAAATGTTGTGTATACATACTAAGCTTGTTATGGAAAAGTCGCGTAAGAAAAACTCCTGTCTTGGAAATTCCATCTGTACGAATCTGCTCATCGATCAGAAGCTGTGTCTCAGAAGTTGCAAAAATGCTTACTGTTCTTATTCTTAGAGATAAATCTTTTGAGCTAAATATGATAAACAAAGGAAGAAGTATACCAATGAAAAAAATTATTATTTTAAACATGGTGCTCTTACTTTTAGTGTTCAAAAGCACTGTTAATAAAGGAATGAAAAAAGGAAGAAAGACTCGAGGAGCTTGATATATAAAAAGGGTAATAAAAAAGCAAAAGAAAGATAACGGCAATAGATACCATTTATTACTATAAAAATGGAGAAGATATATTAAAACTGCCAGCGTAATAAAGAAAACTACAACCGTATTTTCCGTAGCCGTTCTTGAAAGGTTAATATGCCAAGGAGAGATAGATAACAGAAGAGCGCTAGCAGTCGAAAGATGATTTTTGTATCTAATGTCCTTAAAAAGTTGTTTTGTGAGGAAAAATGTAGTCAAGATAGTTAAACTGCCAAAAAAGGCAGAGGCAAAACGAACAGAAAAAGGGCTAAGGTCAAAAAGTTTTATAAAAGGTATTGATAAATATGAATAGCCAGAAGGAGAGTAAAGAAAAGACTTAAAATGCAAAGGCAAAAAATTTCCGCTTATGTCTTTTCCTGTAAGAAGAATGGAATAAGCATTATATCCCAAAAACGCCTCATCTCTATGAAATCCGAGAGGCACATCGCCTAGACGGTAAAAACGAAGTAGTATGCCAATAATAAAAATTATTACAAGTAATATTTTTATCT